>DAIDAU010000230.1 GCA_027310465.1 Rhodocyclaceae bacterium | reverse complement strand
TGTGCGTCCAGTCCTTCGGCACGTGGCAGTCCGAGCAGACCGCCCGCACGCCCGTGCGGTTGCTGTAGTGGATCGTCTCCTTGTACTCCTGGTAGACGGTGTCGCGCATCTCGTGGCACCCGATGCAGAACTCGAGCTTGTTGGTCGCTTCCAGGCCCGTGTTGAAGGCGCCCCAGAAGATGATGCCCGAGACGAAGCCGACGAACAGCAGCGCCAGCAGCGAATACTTGGCGCTGGGCCGGTTCAGGGCGGCCCAGCAGCGCGCGAGAACCCCCGCTTTTTCTTCCATGATTGATCCTCCCCAAAAAAAGGGGCCAGGTACCGTACCCTGGCCCCTGGCGAAACGGCTAGCGACGGATCACTGCGCCAGGATCCACTGCACCAGGTTCTTGATCTGCGCCATGTCCTTCGGCGGCGAGGTCTTGACGATCTTGTGCTCCTCCTCGTGACCGTCGGGGAATTTGGCCTTCTCGCCGGAGGTGATGTGGTTGACCAGCTTCGCCTCGGCGTCGGCCTTGCCCTTGTACTTCTCGGCGACCTTCTTGTAGGCGGGACCGTCCTTGTCCTTGTCGACGGCGTGGCACTTGAAGCAGTTGTTCTGCCGGGCAAGCCCCTTCGCCGCCTCTTCGTCGATCGCGAAGGCTCCGCCGGCGACGGCCAGTCCGGCGACGCCGACGGCGATGCCCACCAAGCTACGAATAAAACCGAATTTCATGCATCTCTCCTCAAAGTCGTGAATCGATTCAGAACATGAACCAGCCGAGCAGGTACACGTTGTTGTTGTTGGACGCGCTGCGGCCGAAGCCGGAGTAGTCGCCCGTGCCGCCGAGGAACTGCTGGTACTTGGTGTAACGCAGCGCCAGTTTGACGTTCTGCACGGGCAGGTAGTTCAACTCGGCGACCCAGCCCTTGGTGTCGGGGCTCCCGTTGGCGCTGCCCAGCAGGGTGTCGCTATTGCCATAGAATGCTTGGTTGTTGCTGCCGCTGGTCTTGAAGTACTGGAGGCCGCCGCCCACGGTGCGCTGGTAGTAGTAGTGGGCGTCGAGCCGCACCGTCTTCAGCGTGTCGGAACTGTTCGACGACATGCCACCAACCACGGCGTCGTTCCAGGTAATCTTCTCATTGATGACCGTACCGCTCAGGGATGCCGAGTGGTCGCCCTTGAGGTACTGGTAGCGCGCATCGTAGGCGACGTCGCGGTAGCGGTTGGTGCCCAGGCCCTGATCGGTGACGTCGTTCCACAGCTTGACCGTCAGGCCGTAGGCGCCGACCTCGAAGAGGTGCGGTCCCGCAATCTTCTGCGCGGCGATCCGCCAGTAGGGAGCCGTGCCGTCGACCACCGCCATCCTCTGGTTCTCGGGATCGTCCCAATTGGTCCCGGCGGCGACGAAGCGGAAGGCGCCGTTCTTGGCCGTGCGATAGCCGCCGAGTTCCGCGTAGATCGTGTCGTTCCACCAGCCGTAGGCCGTGATGCCGGCGACCTTCGAGGCGAGCATCATGTCGATCTTGGTGGGCGCCGCCACCGCCGCGGTTTTCGCGGCCGCCGTGCCGGTATGCGGGAATGCCCACGCCGACGTGCTGTTATAGACGTCCGTCACCGTCGGGTTGTTGCTCAGCGTCACGCCGTAGGTGAATTCCTGCCCCGCCAGTTCCGTGCCCTTGGCCCAGCGCGCATCGAACATCTCCATGCCCCACTTCTGCTCGAGGCCGTCGTAGTTGTACTGGATCAGCGCGCCCGAGTTCTCGGTGATGCGGCCGCCGTAGTAGAGCGCGGCGGTTTGCGCGACCACTTTCCGGTCGTGCGGGAAATTCGTGGCGTTGTCTCCGTCGACCGCGGCGCCGCCCGCATTGATGTCGCTCGTCGACGTGCGTGAAATCTGCAGCCCGCCCGAAACCGGAATCTTCTGCGCCAGCGACAGGTCGTCCCACTTGTCCGACGTCATCGCATAGGCGCCGAGCTTGAACTGCCGGCCGAAGTTCGTCAGTTCCGGGAACACCGTGTGGCACTGAGCGCACGAATATCCGGTCTGGCGCGCCATGCTGGGTACGGCCAGCGCGTTGCCGGCCGCCATGAGGCTGCCGAGGATCGCCAGCAGCATGCTGAAGATGAAGCGATACTTCCGGTTCTGACGCAAGATGTCCAACATTTGACTTCCTCCAATGAGCACAAACCACCGCGCGCCGAACGGATTTCTTTCGGCGCGCATCATTCAATTGACACGTGATGGATGTAGTCGAGCCCGTTGGACGCGGGCTTCTCTTTTGACCGACGTCAATTCTGTCAATGTGCGGATTACCGCAACATGGCCGATAAATTACAAAGCGGTAACCTAGGCGTAAGCTGCGCCGGCGAAGGGTCGGTCGCAGTCGGCTTGGCACTGGTATCCGAGGACCAAAGGAGGCTGACGCCGAGCCGGCCAATTCCCCGATGGGCGGAGGGCGGGGGGCGGGCGCCTATTTGCTCTTCAGCCGATCGATCACGATCTCACGCGTCGTCGAGGACACTGCCCCGACATGAGCGTGAGTCCCGGATCATCGAGCGTGGGTGTGCTCGTCGTGATGATCGTGGCCGTCGACGTCCTCGGCAGCGGATGAATGATGAGGATCGAGCCCGCCGTGGGAATGCCCGCTGCTGGCGGCGACCAGCTGGCGGTAGTCCGTCGCGGACAGCGTTGGAAGGATGCCCAGGAACGCGCAGAGATCCCATATCGCCTCGTCTTCCATCCCTC
Source organism: Rhodocyclaceae bacterium (assembly GCA_027310465.1). Classification (GTDB taxonomy): domain Bacteria; phylum Pseudomonadota; class Gammaproteobacteria; order Burkholderiales; family Rhodocyclaceae; genus Nitricoxidireducens. Next base: position 5,306 of record DAIDAU010000230.1, on the reverse strand, counting down.
CCTTGCTCCAGGCCGGCATGGCCGAGGCCTTGATGCCGTGCTTGATGATCCAGAAGCGGCGCGCAGCCGCTTGGCCGGATTCCGCCGCGCCCGTCCGGCGCATCAGTTCGGGCGGCTGCGGGTAAAGGCCGGAGCGCAACTCGGTATTCCCGACGCCGGGCGCCAAGTGGCATTCCACGCACATCGCATCGTAGTTGCCGGCGCCGCGCCGAATCCGGCTTGAATCGGCCAAGTCGGCCGGCGGCGCGATGCCAGCCGATGCGGCGGCGACAGCGCGTTCGCGCACCCAGCCGATCGCCTGCAGCACCGGCGCGCTGTGCGGCGTGTCGGCGGATACGTCGACCACCCCAAAGTACAGTGCGCTGTACGCCAGGCCGAAGGCGACGGCGAGGAGGATGGTGAAGCAGAGAAAAATCCTATTCATGGGGTCTCCTGGCTGGGCCGAAATCGGAACCGGTTCCGTTAATGTCGCGTCGAAGATGCACGCACCGGGCAGCATTGTCGCGGGGCCGTTTAGGAAACTCAAGTGAACTTTCTCCTTGTCGAAAGTGTGGCGATCATCTGCCGCAAGGCCTGAGTAAAGGCGGACCCCCGTCGAGGACCCGGATGTAGGCGCGCCACGGCCTTCGCTTGCCCCTATAATCCGATGTCCTTGTCATTTCCCGTACGTCATGACGCTTGCCGTTCTGCGGTCGCGCGCGCTCGCCGGCATCGAGGCGCTCGAAGTCACCGTCGAGGTGCATCTCGCGGCCGGCCTGCCGTCGTTCACGCTGGTCGGCCTCGCCGACGCGGAGGTGCGCGAAGCGCGCGACCGCGTGCGCGCCGCGATCACCAATAGTCAGTATGAGTTCCCGAGCCGCAGGATCACGGTCAACCTGGCGCCGGCCGACCTGCCGAAGGAATCGGGCCGCTTCGACCTCGCCATCGCGCTCGGCATCCTGATCGCCTCCGGCCAGCTCAAGGCGCCGGACATCGAGAACTACGAATTCGCCGGCGAACTGGCGCTCGGCGGCGATCTGCGCCCGGTGCGCGGGGCGCTCGCCATGTGCCTGTGCGCCGCCCATTCGCGCCGCCGCTTCGTGCTGCCGACGGCCAGCGCGCCCGAAGCGGCCCTGGTGCGCGACGCCGTGATCCTGCCGGCGAAGAACCTGCTCGACGTCTGCGCGCATCTGTGCGGCGATCGCCCCATCGAACCCTATCGCGAGGCGCCGCTCGCGGCCGCGCCGGCTTATCCCGATCTCGCCGAGGTCAAGGGCCAGGCGCAGGCGAAGCGCGCGCTGGAGGTCGCCGCCGCCGGCGGCCACAGCCTGCTGATGAGCGGGCCGCCGGGCACCGGCAAGTCGATGCTCGCCTATCGGCTGCCGGGCATCCTGCCGGAGATGACCTTCGACGAGGCGCTCGCCAGCGCCGCCGTGCAATCGCTCGCCGGGACCTTCGACACCGCGAACTGGAGCGTCCGCACGGTGCGGTCGCCGCATCACTCGGCGTCCGCCGCGGCGCTCGTCGGCGGCGGTTCGGTGCCGCGTCCCGGCGAGATCTCGCTCGCCCACCACGGCGTGCTGTTCCTCGACGAGCTGCCGGAGTTCGGCCGGCGCGTGCTCGAATCGCTGCGCGAGCCGCTCGAGACGGGACGCATCATGGTGTCGCGCGCGGCGCGGCGCGCCGAGTTCCCGGCGCGCTTCCAGCTCGTCGCGGCGATGAATCCCTGTCCCTGCGGCTGGCTGGGCCACGCCAGCGCGCGATGCCGCTGCACGCCGGACCAGATCGTCAGGTACCGCGCCAAGCTGTCGGGCCCGCTGCTCGATCGCATCGACCTGATGATCGAGGTGCCCGCGGTCGTCGAAGCGGAGCTCGCCGCCAGGGCCAACGGCGAAGGTTCGCACGCGGTCCGCGCACGCGTCGCTGCCGCCCGCGCCTGCCAGATGGAACGCCAGGGCAAGGCCAACGCGTTTCTTGCGCCCGGCGAGATCGACGCGCATTGCCTGCCGGACGACGACGGCGCCAGGCTGCTCAAGCGCGCGATGGCGCAGTTCTCGCTGTCGGCGCGCGCCTACCACCGCATCCTCAAGGTCGCGCGCACGGTCGCCGATCTCGCCGGCGCGCCGCAGGTCGGGGGCGCGCACGTCGCCGAGGCGATCCACTACCGCCGCGGGCTCGGCGAATACTGAGACGGCGAGGCGGCGGGTAGAATCGCCGCTCGCCGTCGACCCATCAGAACAACCAAAATGCGCAGCGCCCCCAGAGGACTTGCGCCGCTGCTGGCGGCGCTGGCCGCCATCGGCCCCTTCTCGATCGATACCTACCTGCCGGCGTTTCCGGCCATCGGCCGCGGGCTCGGCGCCAGCCCGGTCGCGGTGCAGCAGACGCTGACGGCCTATCTCGTGCCGTTCGCCTTCATGATGCTCTGGCATGGCGCGCTGGCCGACGCGTTCGGGCGGCGGCGCGTGCTGCTCTGGGCCTACGGCCTGTACGCGGCTTCGTCGCTGTTCTGCGCGCTCGCCGGCAGCATCGAGATGCTCTGGTTCGGCCGAGCGCTGCAGGGCCTCTCGGCGGGCGCCGGCCTGGTCGTCGGCCGCGCCATCGTGCGCGACGTGCTCGACGGTCCGGCCGCGCAGCGGCTGATGGCGCACATCGGCATGATGTTCGCGGTCGCGCCGGCGGTCGCGCCGGTGCTCGGCGGCTGGGTCCAGGCCTTCTTCGGCTGGCACGCGGTGTTCGTCTTCCTGGCGCTCTACGGCTTCGCGCTGGTCGCGGCGATGTGGCGCTACCTGCCGGAAACGCTGCCGCGCCAACTGCGCCAGCCGCTGCGACCGCTGCCGCTGCTGCGCGCCTACGCCGAAGTCTTCTCGCACCGCGGCTTCCTTGCGCTGGCGCTGGCGCTCGCCTTGAACTTCAACGGCTTCTTCATCTACGTGCTGTCGGCGCCGGCGTTCCTGATCGGCCATCTCGGCGTTTCGCCGCAGGGTTTCCTCTGGCTGTTCGGCCCGGCGATGCTCGGCATGATCGCCGGCAACTTCCTGGCGGCGCGGCTCGCCGGCGAGGTGAGCTCGGCGCGCACCGTCGGCCTGGGGTTCGGCGTGATGACGATCGCGGCGGCGCTCAACATCGCCATCAACGCCGCGATGGCGCCGCAGCTGCCCTGGTCGGTGCTGCCGGTCGCGCTCTACGTCGTCGGCATGGCGCTGGCGATGCCGACGCTGTCGATCCGCATCCTCGACCTGTTCCCGCAGCGCCGCGGCCTGATCTCGAGTTGCCAGGGCGTGACGCAGACGGGCATCAACGCGGTGACCGCGTCGGTGCTGGCGCCGCTCGCCTGGGGCTCGACGCTGGCGCTGGCGATGGCGATGGCCTTCTTCCTGGCGGTGGGCCTCGGCGCCTTCGCGCTGCGGCCGTCACACCGCCTGGCGGCAGAGGCTGTCGCGCACGAACAGCAGCAGCAGCAGCGATAGGCAGCAGGCGCCGAACAGCAGCGCGAATCCGGCCTGATAGGCGGCGCCGTCGTAGATGCGCGCGCCCCCGGCGAGCGCTCCCGACCAGTGGCGGTCGAGCAACCAGCCCACCGCCGGCTGCAGCAGCATGCCGCCCATCAGCGGACCCATGTTGCAGAACCCGGCCGCCGTGCCGGTGAGCCGCAGCGGCACCGACTCCTTGGCCCAGGCGAAGCCGACGATCAGGTTGCCCGAAGCGAAGCCGAGCGGCACGAGCACGGCGACCACGGCCCAGAGCGGCAGCGGCAGGAACACGATGGCCGCCCAGCCCGCCAGCGCGATGGCGCCGGTGGCGACGTAGAGAGGCTTGCGCTTTCGCATGCGCTCGGACCAGCTGCCGAGCAGCGGCCCGCCGATGCCCCAGGAGACCAGCAGCGTCGAGGTGATGGCCGCGGCCGACTTGGCGTCGAGCCCATGCACCTGCCGCAGCCACGGCACGCCCCAGAGGCCGCCGAAGGTCAGCACCGCGCCCGAGAAGCCGATCGGCACGAGGGTCAGCAGCCAGATGTTGCGGTACGACAGCACCTGCGCCAGCCCGCGCAGCACGGGCACGCGCTCGACGCGGCCGCCGGACTGGAAGTGGCCCGCGTAGCCGTGCTCGGCCGGGTCGTCGCGCACCCACAGCCAGATCGCGGCGGCCAGCGCCGCCGTGACGCCCGCCGAGACGCCCATGACGGCGCGCCAGCCGAAGGCGTCGACGGCCATGCGCAGCGGAACGCCGCCGGCGACGCCGCCGATCAGGCCGGTGAGCAGCAGCATGCCGGTGGCGAGCGCATATCGGCGCGGCGGAAACCAGTGGCTCGCGAGCTTGAGCAGCGAAACGAAACCCACCGCGACGGAAGCGCCGATCAGCAGCCGGCCCGTTCCGGCCCAGCCGATGTCGGGCGCGGCGGCGAACAGCGCGGTGCCGAGCGCGGCGGTGACGGCGCCGGCCGTCAGCAGGCGCCGCGGCCCCCAGCGGTCGGCGATGATCCCGGTCGGGATCTGCATCGCCACGTAGGAATAGAAATAGAACGCCGACAGGTTCCCCAGGGCCGCGCCGCCGATGGCGAATTCCGCCATCAGCTGGTCGGTGATGACGGCCGGCGCGACGCGCTGGTAGAAGGCGATCAGGTAGAACAGCGCGCCCAGGCCCCACACCGCCCAGGCGAGCGCCAGCGGCGCCGCGCGCCGTTCGCCGGCAGAGGCCGTCATGCGCAGGGCGTCGACGTCAGCACTGTTCCCAGGGCAGCCCCTCGAAGCGCCAGCCGTTGACCGAGCCGCGGTGATGGCCGTCGTCGAGCTCGCCCTCGAATCCGTGAAGCACGTTGTAGACGCGCGTGAAACCGGCGGCCTCCAGGGCGTCGCCGGCGTCGACCGAACGGTTGCCGCTGCGGCAGATCAGCACCACGGGCCGGTCATGGACATGGCCGGCGAGCTTCTTCACCTCGCCGACGAAATGCGGATTGATGTCCCAGTCGGGACCGTCGTTCCAGGAGACATGCAGCGCGCCGGCGGGATGGCCGACGAAGAGGAATTCCATTTCGCTGCGGCAGTCGATGAACAGCGCCTTCGGATTCTCGTGCAGGAATTGCGCGGTTTCTTTCGGGGTCAGGTGTTCCATGTCGCCTCCGCTCCGGTTGATTGTTGTACGGCCATTATACGAATCGGGCCGGAATGCGCCGTTCGGCCCGCCGCGCCGCGCAGTCGCAAGGGGGCGGCATGTTAAAATCCGCACCAATTCAACGTCTTCGCGACTCCCCGCAATGCAACCCGACCGCAGCACCGAAATGCTCGCCCTGCTCGCGCAACGACTCCTCATTCTCGACGGCGCCATGG
>DAIDAU010000222.1 GCA_027310465.1 Rhodocyclaceae bacterium | reverse complement strand
GCTCCGGCTCTGGTTTCCTGGAATCCGATCCATCTGCTCTAGGTTGATGCCGAACACTTCGTGCACGTTGGGGCGGAAAGATGCCAACCACCGCCTCACTTGCTGATCGCCGATAGCGGACCACCAAGAGGCCTTCCTTTTCTCTCGGCGGTCTGCCGCATGGATCTTCTTAAGGTTGGATAGGAAACGCGGTTGCAGGCGCCGCGCGTACGAATAGCAGTCGCCGTGCTTCACCAGGGACTTCAAGTCGTGCTTTTCGGTTTGTCCCATGGTGTTGCCCTTCGAGGGCGTATGCACCGGGCAGTACTTCGTATCGAAGACAACGAACCGCCAGCACATTGGACAAAACTTGGGGCGTGATCTGGCATCTACGTCAACCTTCCGTCGCCCCAGCAGCCACTTGAGTTCGATTGCGGAACTCAGTAGTTGCCCCAGCGCTTTCACGTAGTCATGCTCTCCCGCCGCTCCCTCTAAGACTCTCTCACCCAGCCGTGCAAGCCCCGTCCATCCGATTCTGGAGTTGGACAGTTCAGCGCCGATGACCTGCAGCCCCTTATGCAATCCAGGATGTTCACTTTCCAACGCTGTTCGGGATGTCATCAATTTGCATAACGACATCAGGCGATCGACGTCCTCTAAGACTTCCCGTCGGAAGACATCGGCAGTAATGCGACGTTCTTCCCTGGTCTGGACCAGGCGTTTAAACAGCTCGACGAGGCGATGGACCTCTCCCCAGGCGAAACGGATGGGGAGGAGATCGTCCGGCAAGGCAAGAAACGCTTCTCGCTCATGTTCGGTGTGTCCGACGTAGGGATCCCTTAGCCAGGACGACACTTGGCCTTTGGAGCTGCGGCCGAGGTTGGTTAGTTCAAGAGTCGCGGGTTTCGCCATGTTGTGAATGAATCTTGACCGTTGGGACTCTCGCTATCGCTCGCCGAGGCTTCGGTCGAGCGATACATCGAGTGCTCAAACATTTTTGATTCTCTAATCGCCGGTTTCGCCACGTTGGGAATGAGTCCCGACCGTTGGGAACTTCCTTGTTGCCAGCTACACCGCCATTCTCGCACGAAATCAAGTGCACAACTTCATTCGACCCGCATAGGGCGCGAAATCGCAATAATTAGCACGCCACGACAACCACCTGCACAACAATGTCCACCACCACTGATCCTCTCGATCTCTCTGACTTGGCCGCGCGCGGCCTAACCCTGGGTATCGGCGAGCTATCGGTCATACTCGGCCGAGCAGAAAAAACGCTCTTGAGCGATCTCTCGCGGCGACCGCAGAATCTGCCACCGAGCTTTTGCGTCGGCGCGACACGGCGCTGGCGTGCAGCCGATGTAATCCAATGGATCTCCGAGCGGGTATCGAGCGTGCCGCGCAGGACAGGACGCAGCGTGAGCGGTTCCGCAGGCGCCGAGGCGAAGAAGAGGCGGCGCGGCGCGCCGACGAAGGCTGAGCGCCTCGGAAGACAAAAGTGACTTCGCAAGCGCGCCCCGGAGAGGAGCATGTCGAGGTTCGCAAACGTCGCCCCTTCTCTGCCGTCCCCGACGACATCCTGACGAACTGCGGCCTCTCCGAACGAGCACGACTTCTGTTGGCGTGGATGATAGGAAGACCGGATGGGTGGAATTTTTACGTTACGCAGATTCGTGCCACCTTCCGCCTGTCAAAGGAGCAGTGGCGCGCCGCACGCCGCGAACTCGAGAAATGCGGCTATTGGCTCTCAGAGCGAAAACGAAACGCATCCGGCAAACTCACCTGGCGGCATTTCGTTTTCGACGAGCCCAACAATATTTCACCAGGGTGTGTTTTTCCACCCATGGTGAAGCCAGAGCATGGTGAGCCATGCCCTGAAAAACACCACCCTAAAACAAAGGACTTTAAACAAAGAAATGAAGCAGCAGCACCGCGCGCCCTGGCGCACGAGTCCGCTGCTGCTGCCCTTGACGCGGGCAAGCGACGGCGCGAAAGACCATCCGGCGTCGTGACGTGGGACGCAAGCGACGTGGTCGAGGCCGAGCGCATCGAGGCCGACCATGATCCGTCCGCTATCCGCGTTGCAGTCAGCGCCATCGTCACCGCTAACCGCGAGCCTGTCCCAGGCCGTGTCGCTGCTGAGCTTGTCGCCATGCGTCGACGAGCCGAACACGAAGCTCGCAAGGTCGCCGCCGATGCAGCACAACGTCAGCGTTTGGCGGCTGCATCCCACGTCCCTCTCGACCCTGCCGCGATGGAGGCCGCGCGGGCCAGGTATGGATTGCAGAGGCGTCGCAAGATCACCAGTACCTAACCCAACGCAGGCAGCTACGCACGCCGCTTAACAAGGAGAGTCACCATGCCCGATCTGTTACAAACCATCGCCAGCTCGTCCACTCCGCGCAATGCACTCAATGTCCTGTTGCGTCTAGCCATCGTCACACCTGACGCTGAGCGAGCGCAAAGCGCTGTCGCAGCCGCTGACGAACTCGCTCAGCGACTGCCGCCGAATGACGTCCGAGAGCTGCTCGCTGAGATCAAACAGGACGCCGATCAGTTCGTGCGTGTGGCTCTTCGGCGTCTGGCCGACAGCGAGTGCGACAGCGCCAAGCGCATGCAGTACGAGCAAATCATCGACGTCTTTGCTGTCTTTGCTGACTAACGGAGGCAACCATGTCACTCCTACGCCCCACTTCTCAAGCGGCTACCAAAACCCTTTCCGTCCGCGTGCCAACCGCGCTGCATGCGGACATCGAGGCCGTCAAACAAGAGGCTGCCACTCGCGGCCTCTCGCTGGACCTCACCGCCGTCATCGTCAAAGCTGTGGCCGGTGCCGTCAAAACCGCCAGGGCCGAACTGTCCACAAATCGTATGCAGAAGGCACAGCCGAAATGATCCGCCAGGCATTTCCCGCCAAAAAGGTTTTCGGCAGTTCGGCGCCACAGGCGTTCCGCCGTGGCAACTGCGCCAAACTCCGGGCAGGTCGCGTACTGTCCGGACAGGCTATCGCCCGCCCGGCCACCGCCCTTTTCCAATCCGCCTTCGGCTACTCGGAAAATCGGCTGTACGTCCCTGCTCAGGGCTTCGCCCCGAGACCCCTTTGGGCGCGTTGCGCCGGCCCGCTGAACTGACCTCGCGATGGGCTTCGGTCGCTCCAAAGACGCCAAGACAACCCGCATGGACGTTCGCCTCACGGCGGACGAAAAAACCCAGATCGCGGGCTACGCCGGGGAGTGCCAGTTGACCGTCAGCCAGTTCGTCCGGCGCCGTGCCCTGGGCCGCCGGATCGTTCCTCGGACCGACTACAAGATCGTGGCTGAGCTTAGGCGCCAGGGCGGGTTGCTCAAGCACCTCCTGAAGGGCGTTGACGGTCATCACGACAAGGATCTAGCCCTCGCCATCGTTGGCGCAATCAAAGACATCGCGGCAGTCGTCGACAAGGCCGTCGATTTTGTTGACGACGACAGGGGCGATTGATGCTCGCCAAGGTCAGCAAAAAACGGCGCGACGGCGGGACAAGTTTTCGGTCACTGACCGATTACATCGTGCAGGAAATTGACGAAGAAACCGGCGAGATAGTGGGCCGGGGCGAAGTCTGGTCCGTAGAAATTCTCGATCCGGTCACCGCCGCAAAGGAGATGAAGCTCGTCGCGCTTATGAATCCGCGATGCGCAGACCCCGTCTATCACTACATCCTGACCTGGCGCGAAGGCGAGCAGCCGGCCTCTGCGCAGTGGGAAGAATCGGTGCGGGAAACGCTCGCCGCCTTAGGCTTTGCGGGACACCAGGCTGTGGCCGTTGCCCATACGAACACCGGCAACTTCCACGTTCATGTAGCAGTCAATCGGGTTCATCCAGAAACGTATAAGGCGCACTATCCGGAGTGGTCGCACCGCTCCCTCGATGAATGTCTGCGCCGTCTGGAAAGACGATTTGGCTGGCAGGAAGATCATGGCCTTTTCGTCTGGAATGAGGAGCTAGAGCAGCCCGTCCGCACCCCGAAATGGCTGCTGGACCGTTGGCGCCGCGAGCGCGAGGAACAGGGGCGAGGGGCGATAGGTAAGGCCGGCGCGCGGGAAGCATTTACCGATCTCGAGTCCTTAGAGGGCTATTGCCGTGGAGAGCCCGCCCGCGCACTCCGCAAAGCTTTCGATGCCGAGGGATGCTCTTGGCAGAGCCTCCATCAGACGCTGGCGCGGTATGGCTTGGCGCTACACCCCGGCGAGCGGGGCGGCTACACCGTCAGCCGCATGCATCAATCGGAGCCGCGCGTAAAGGCATCGACAGCGCTCCGTGAGGTCTTCGCCGGCAAGAAGCTTCGGGCACTCTTGGACAGGCGCCTTGGACCGTTTGAGGCCTCCGCTGGGCCGCTGCCCCACGCGGAAAAGATCTACAAGCCGAACCGGCCGCACCGGGGCGAACAGCGCGAGCGGCGGGCCATCCTGCGCAATGCGTTGATCGGCCAATACCGCGACTACAAGCGTTCGTTGCCGTCGCCGGCGCTGCCCTCCGCGCAGGAAATCAATCAACGGCGCCAGGCGATCACCGACTATTTCCGGGCTGAGCGCGAGAAGGTCAAGGCCTCGGCGATGGCGCCCGCCGAGCGGCGCGCCGCGCTCTCGGTCCTCGCCATGAGAGCGGTTCAAGCGCGTGAGGCGCTGCGCGTCGAACTGCGCGAGCAGCGCGCTACGGCGAAGGCTGTTGCGGCACCAACGCCCTGGGCCGAATGGGTCGCCGACCAGGCAGCCAGGGGCGATCAAGCCGCTATCTCAGCACTGCGAGGAATCGCCTATGCGGATCGGAGGCGGCGGAGAGCGATGGAACTGGCCGATCAGGAGAGCGGAAACGCGATCATGGCCGCCGACGGCGTGCCCCGCGATCCCGAGGAGCCGCCGCGCAATCTGTTGGCCCACATCCAGTGGCAGGTCAATCGGCAGACCGGTTCCGTCACCTATACCTTTCGCGCGGGACGCTTCCCGGTGTCCTTTACGGATGAAGGTCGGCGGATCCTGCTGAGCAACGCTGCTACGCGCAGCCATGACGCCATTGAGGCAGGCCTGAAATTGGCTCGACAAAAATTCGGGCCTCTACTGACCATCGCTGGCGATCCCGCATTCCAAGCGCGGGTGGTTGAGGTGCTGGTCGCCATGCGGCCGCCTATGGACGTCCGCTTTTCCGATCCCGAACTTGAGGCGCATCGGCTGTCCCTGGTGCGTAGGCGGGACAACGGACATTCGGCGGCGCCGCCTATCCAGAGGTCGGGGACTCAATCAGACCAAGGGCGGCAAGCGATCGAGCAGATCCATGCACCGCCGGCGCCGACCAGGGATGGCTCTCTGGCGAAGAAAGGGCCACTCCATGACTCAACTCCATTAAGTAACTCACCTACTCAACTCAGGAAGGAGAACGAACATGATCTTGCTGGTCGGCGCTGAAAAAGGCGGCGTGGGTAAGTCCACGATCGCCTGCAACCTGGCGGTTCATCTGGCCGGCGAGGCCGTAGACGTGGTGATTCTCGACACGGATACCCAAGCTACTTGCGCACACTTCGCAGAGCGGCGCAACGAGTTGGGGCACCGGCCGGAGATCCTCTGTCTTCAGCGAACGGGCGATGTGGGAGCTGCTCTCCGGGATCTAGCGCGTCGCTACCGGGTGGTGGTCGTGGATGCCGGCGGGCGGGACTCGCGGGAGTTGCGATCAGCCATCGCGGTTGCTGATTTGCTGCTTACGCCCATCCGAGCCAGCCAGGCCGATCTGGAAACCTTGCCGACGATGAACACCTTGGTGAACTTGGCCAAGCCCTTCAATCCGTCCCTGCAGGCATTCGCGGTGCTGTCCATGGCGCCGAGCAATCCGGCAATCCGCGAGGTGGAGGAGGCGCGGGAACTGCTTGCCGACTTCGATCAACTCACGCTGGCCAAGACCGTAATTCGAGACCGCAAGGTTTATCGCGATGCCCTCTTGGGAGGCCGGGGCGTGGTGGAAATGGGCAACGGAACGGCGAGAGCGGAGATCCAGTTGTTGGCCCAGGAGTTCTTCGAGATGGAGGCCGCTTCCGTAAATGAGTTACTTAATTGAGTTGAGTGATGACTAGCAAATTCAAGATTCCAACAAGACTCATGGATTCGCGGCCGGCCTCGCTTACGCCGGCAACGCCGGCTAGTGTGGAGGATTTCACGCGAGGGGCGGCGATGGTGAAGTCCCAGAGCGGCGGCCGGCCGCTCAAGCCGGTTCGGCTCAACCTCGATCTTGATCCTTCCATCCATCATCGACTGCGCCAGCGCGCCTTCGATCAAGGGGAAACGGTGGCCAATCTGGTACGCCGGCTGATATTGACCGAGTTGTCCTAAACGTACAGGGAGGTAAGTCATGGCTGCAATGAATGATGTTTGCATTCCACTGGATGTGGTCGCACATCTCTTCCCGGCCGGGATCACGGCCAAGTCTCTCAGCATGGAGATCGGCCGGCAAAGCGCCAGTTCCAGGGACCTTGTGACGCTCTGGCGCCGCGCCGTCCTCGCCTGCGAGGTCGAGCACGTGACCAAGAGGGGCGCGAAATGAAGATCCTGAACACCAAACGCCTGCTGGCGGGCCTGCTGGCCATGACGATCCAAACCGCTCACGCCGGCGGTGGCGGCGGCGGCCTGGCCGGCGGGGCTACCGAACTAACTCAACTCGCCAACAAGGCTCAACTTCTGCTCGCGTACGTCGAGCAGACCCAGCAGACCGTGCATCAATTCAACACCTACATGGCGATGCTCCAGAGCTTGAAGCAATTGACCCCGAGCAACCTAGTCGACAACCAGGCTTTCAAGCTGTGGCAAGACAACGGAATGACGCAGACCTTCCACGATCTCTACCAGGTGGTCAACAACGGTCAGCGCATCGCCTACACCCTACAGTCGCAGGACAGCATGCTTCGCAGCCTCAGTCCCGGCTACGGTCAATACGCCAATTTCGATTTCCAAAGCGGCTATAAGAACTGGTCGGATAACACGCGCAACGCCGTCGTCTCTGCGCTGCAAACGGGCAAGGCCCAGGCTGAGGATTTCAACAGCGAGGGTGACATGATCCGAGAATTGACCAATCGGTCGCACAGCGCCAACGGCCAGGTGGAAGCCCTCCAGGCCGGCAACGAAATCGGCATCGCCATGGTCGGTCAGCTGCAGAAGCTCCGCCAGCTCCAGCTTGCGCAGATGAACGCGCAGCAAATGGCGAAACTCAGCGAGCAGGCTGAGCTGGATGGAAGGCCGAAAAAGTATGACGGCGGATGCGATCGCATTCTTTCTGGGGACGAAATTCGCGCGATCAGGCGGCGAGGCGAGAACGCCATGGACTATTGCCGTTAGGCGAGGAGAGCTAATATGTCGAATAGATTTATGGTGTTCTTGCTGGGCATAGTGATCCTGCTGATCGGTTGTAATAGGCCGCCGGCGGAAGGACACAAGAGTCCGGAATTCACGGGCGGATGCGATCGCATTCTTTCTGGGGACGAAATCCGCGCAATCAGGCGGCGAGGCGAGAACGCCATGGCGTACTGCAATACGCCGGCTCCCGCCCAGAGCAAGTAATCGGAGGCCAAACGAAATGAACAAGCTTTCGAAATTGGATAAGTCCGTGCGGTTCCTGTTTGCTATTCTGGTGGCCTTCTCCATCTCGATGGGATGGGGACTTGCCGCGTGGGGCCAAGACAATCCGCTCGCCACATCAGAAGCGCAAGCGCAGACGGCGGGATCATCGAGCCAGACAGCAGGCCAAAGCACGGCCGCCAAGAAAGACCCGCTGGCTACTTACGACAGAACCATGAAGCTCTTCGAGGACTCTGCAAAGAAGTTCAACAGTCGGATGATCTACGCAGGAGCGACCCTACTATTCCTGCTGCTCATCATCCAGTTGATCTGGAGCCTCGGCATGATGGCCCTCAAGGGCAAGTTCAACCTGACGAGCGCTGTCGGCACCATGATCAACCACATGGTGATTGCGTTGATCTTCCTGGCGCTGATTGGCCTATCTCCAAGGTTCATCGACCTGTTCATCAACGAATGGCATCGCATCGGTGGTGCCGGCGCGGGAACAGGGCCGCTTGATCCGGGTGAGATATTGACGCAAGGTTTTCAAACGATGGGGACCATTCAAAAAGCCATCGGAAAATCAGATCCTGGGTGGCTCAACAGCATCGGTTACGGCTTGCTCGGCATCATCATCAGTGCCCTTGTGTTGATCTGCTATATCTTGATCGCTGGCCAAATGGCACTAGTCCAGATCAAGGCCTATTTCTGGATCTGTGTTGCTCCCATCCTCTTGGGCTTTGGCAGCATCAAGAACTTCCGCGACATTGCCACCAACACCATGAAGTCTTCGATCTCCATGGGGGCAATCATCTTGATGGTCTATGTCGTTGCCGGCGTGGCTCGAGAGGCGAGTGTGGAGTTTGGCGGCCTGATGGCCACCTTCGGCAACGACAACTGGACGCCCCTGTGGGCCATCCTGGCAGTAATGGGGATGCTCGCCTTCGCCGCCCTTCAGGTGCCCAAATTCGCCAACGACTTTTTCAACGGCACGGTCAGCGGCGGCGTTGGCGAAGTTATGGGCGCCGCGATCGGCGCCGCGGCGGGCGCTGCGGCCGTCGCGGCCGGTGGCGCGGCCGTCGCCAAGAGCACTGCCGGCGCCGCCACGGATCAGCTAGCCGGCGTCATGAAAGCCGCCGGCGCTGCCATGCAGGACGCCGGCGATCACGGTCGAAGCGGTGTCGGCGCATTCCTTCATGCTTCGGGCGCATTGGCCGGCGCCGCCGGCGGTATGATGGCGGACACCGGCAAATCGGCCGTCAAGGCTGTCTTGGAAAAGTACAACGCTGCTGGTGAAGGCACGGTGGGCGGCAAGATGGCCGACAGGATCAACGCCGGCCGCGGCGGTTCCATCGCAAACGCGTCGAACGGCGGAAGCAGCGGAGCTTTCGCGCCTGGCAGCGGCAGCAGCAGTCCCAACGTTGGGACTGGCACAGGGAGTAGCGGTAACGGTAATGCCGCTTCCCTTCCTTCCGGCTCAGGGGCCATCGGCGGCGCCAGCGGATCAGAAGGCAAGGACGCCAGCTCGACAGCAGGCCCATCTTTGGCCGAGTCGATCCGGGATCTCCAAGGTTACGTTCCCGACGACAGCGCCACGGTCGGGGTCAACGCCAACCTGGGCTATCACCCGCCCGACGACCACTGAGGAGGGAAAATGATCATCGAACGTTCAGATCTTGACGAGGTCTTCGGACCAGGCGAGGAAGTCTCCAAATCCGCCCTCCTGGCAATGGCGCGCGCCACGGACGATCCAGTGGCCTGTGCCGTGCGCTACCTAATCGACAAGGGGGAATACGCGGTCACCCAGGAGGAATTCGTTGCGGCTATGGGCGCATGGCCGGGCATCGAGGAGCAGTTCAACGAAGTCGATAAGACTCTCTACGCAGCTCAACGTAAGTTGCTAAAAATCCGGAGCACGCTCGACAAGCTCAAGCTGATGGAGAAAGTCTGCGCGCTGATGGTCGGCGTCAGGCTCGAGGAAGGCCGCACGCCTCGCGCCCGCGCCGGGGCGACGGCTCCCACGCCGGCCGAATCTTTCTCGGCCCCTGCCGTGTCGGAGCCGCCAGAGCCGGAATTCAAGGAACGTCCGCCGCCGCACGCACTGCGAGGCGAGGCGCCGACAATCGAGTACCTGAAGGAGCATGTCACGGAGGATCCAGAGCCACTGCGTGACGACGTGGTGTTGAAAGACGGCTATGTCTTCTACAGCACGGGCGAGCCCTTCGATGGCCTGCTGACCACCAGGCAGGTGAGACTCCTCGAGATGTCCGGCCGGCTCCTGGGCGAGGCGTCCCGGTTCAAGGGACGGACGCACCATCAGGTCGTCAAGCTGCCCAAGAACATCTAAGCGACTATCATGTGCGGGTCCAATGTCTAGCTCATATGGTGAGCTAGCTGTTGAGTTGCAATAGGTTGTTCCCGCCGAGGCGAGAAGCTGGAGGCTTGTAGCCGAGGGCCGAGTGAGGCCGCCGGCTGTTGTAGTAGGCAAGAAAGGCGGGCAACCAGGAAGTGCGCTCGGCGCTGTTGGAAT
>DAIDAU010000294.1 GCA_027310465.1 Rhodocyclaceae bacterium | reverse complement strand
GGGCTGTAGCCGATGCCGATGATGACCACGACGGCGACGATCTCGAACAGCGTCGGCAGCACGGTGAACAGCGCCACGCCGAGCAGGAAGCCGATGCCCTGCGTGCCGCGCTCGACGTCGCGCGTCACGCCGCCCGTGCGGCGCATGGCGTGGAAGCGCACGCCGAGCCGGTGCAGGTGGATGAAGGTGCGCAGCAGGAAGCCGGTCACCGTGTCCTGCGTGACGCGCGCGAAGGCGAAGTCCCGGATCTCGCTGAAGAAGGTGCCGAGGAAGCGCAGCACGGCGTAGCCGAGCAGCAGGAACACCGGCAGCGCGGCCGGCGCCGCTTCGGTGCCTGCAGCGCCGCCGAGCTGGTCGACGATGCCTTTCAAGGCCAACGGCACCGCCACGGTGGCGAGCTTGGCGGCGATCACCAGCGACAACGCGAAGGCCGTGCGCAGGCGGTAGCGCAGGACGGCGTCGAGCAGCAGCCGCAGCACGCGGCGCCCGGCGGCCTTGGCCTCGCCGGGGCCGGGACGCGGCCGCAGTCCGGGACGGCGCCGCAGCGCGCCGGGACGGTTCAGCGCGAGCGCCATGTCGCCTCCGTCTTCGGGTGTCCCGGGGTCCGGCGGTCGTGGCTCAGCGTCGCGGCGAGTTCGGCGCCGACGAGAAATGCCGCCGCGGAAAAGAACAGCCACATCATCAGCACGGCGAGCGAGCTCGCGGCGCCGAACACGTTGGTGCTGCTGGCCCGCGCCAGGTAGAGCGCGAACAGGTGCTTGCCGACGGCGAACAGCGCGGCGCCGGCGACGCCGCCATCGACGGCCTCGCGCCAGGCGACGGGCACGTCGGGCAGCACCTTGAGCAGCACGGTGAAGGCGATGCAGAGAAACACGAAAGACGCCAGGTGCTGGATCGCGCCGATCAGTGCGCCGAACGCGCCGGCGGCGAACAGCACGTCCGTGACGTAGAGGATCGCGGCGTCGGCGATCAGCAGCACCACGAGCAGGAAGCCGGCGCCGAGCACCAGGCCGAAGGACACCAGGCGCACGCGGATCAGCGCGGCCACGGCGCGGCGCGGCGGCGGCGCCCGCCAGATGGCGTTGAGCGCGCTGTTGAGTTCGACGAAGGTCGCCGTGGCGCCGACCGCGGTGCCGGCCAGCGACAGCCAGCCGAGCGTGCGCGCCCCGCCGGCGCGCCAGGCGTTGGCGAGCACGGTCTGCGCCGTGAGCGCGGCGTCGCGGCCGATCAGCGATTCGAGCTCGGTGTACAGGCGGCCTTCGATCGCATGCTCGCCGAAGAAGACGCTGCCGACGGCGACGGCGACGACCAGCAGCGGCGCCAGCGAGAACGCGGCATAGAAGGGCAGCGCCGCCGACATCGAGGCGCAGCGGTCGAGCGACCAGTTCTCGGCGATCGCCACGGCGATGCGCGCCGCGCGGCGCAGCCGCGGCTCGCGGCCGACTTCGCGCGGGCGGCTCAGTGGGCGTGCGTCTCGCGGTCCGTCCAGCGTTCGCGCCGCTGGAACCACAGCCCGGCCGCGAGCACCATGCCGAGCGCCGCGCCGACGGCGACGCCGATCGAGGCGAAAGGATTGCGGCGCACGCGTTCGCGCGTCGCTTCGGTCCAGCGGCTCGCGCCGGCGGCGAGCTCCGCGCCGGCGGCGCCCATGCGCCGCGTCGCGCCGATCGCCGCTTCGGTCGCCTGCTCGAGCATTTCATGGGCGCCGGCGGAGGTCTTCTCGATCCTGCCGGTTGCGCGTTCGGCCGACTCCTTGGCCATCATTTCGGGGGAGGTCTTTTCCATGTGCGACTCCTTTCGCTCTGCTGATGATGTTCGGACTGTCTGCGAACGCCCTCGCAAAAGCAAACCCGATGCCCGTGTGCCGCGCGGCGGCAGCACCGCCAAGAGGGCCGCCCTTCCGTCTTCTCCACGCTGCGCGCCGGGATTCGCCGGCGCTCGCGCCCGCGGCAACTCGTGCCAGTAAGTTTGCCCGGTGAGCGAAAGATTTACTGGCGCACGCGCCCGTGCCGGCGCCGCGTGCGGCGCTCCGAACGGCGCGGGGCAGAAGCGCCGCGTCCACCGCGCACGATGCGCGCCCGGCATCGCGTGCGTTCCTTCCGTCGCCGGGCATATCAATTGCAGAGCAGGCGGCAAGCTTTCGCGGCCCCTCCGCATGAACATTGCCCTCATCAGCGAACACGCCTCGCCCTTGGCGGCCTAAACCAGGCGACGACCTATGGACACCTTGTCCCCCCGCCGCATCGCCGTCTTCCGCGCGCTCCAGCTCGGCGACCTGCTCTGCGCGGTGCCCGCGCTGCGTGCGCTGCGCGGTGCCTGGCCGCGCGCCAGGATCTGCCTGATCGGCCTGCCGTGGGCGACGGACTTCGTGCGGCGCATGCCTTACATCGACGAGTTCATCGAATTTCCGGGCTTTCCCGGCATGCCGGAGCGCGCGCCCGACATGGGGGCCTGGCCGGCGTACATCGGCGAGGTGCGCAAGCGCCATTTCGATCTGGCGATACAGATGCACGGCTGCGGCGTGCTGACCAATGCGCTGCTGGCGGCGCTGCACGTGCCGCGCAGCGCCGGGTTCTTCGTGCCGGGGCAGGAGGGGCCGCGTCCCGACGTCGCGGTGCCGTGGCCGGAAGGCGTGCCCGAAGTGCGCCGGCTGCTGATGCTGGCCGAGAGCCTCGGCGCGGCCTCGCGCGGCGAGCATCTCGAATTGCCGATCCTGCCCGAGGAGGCCGCGGCATGGGTGGCGCTGCGCGCGGAGCTCGAGATCGGCGGCGACGACGTGCGGCGCGGCTACGTCTGAATCCATCCGGGCGCGCGGCTGGCCAGCCGCCGCTGGCCGCCGGAGCGGTTCGCCGCCGTGGCGGACGAACTGGCCGAGGCCGGCTACCGCATCGTCCTGACCGGCAGCGCCGACGAGGCGGGGCTCACGGCGCAGGTGGCGGCACTCATGGCGTCCCTGCCGGAGGACCTCGCCGGACGCACCGAGCTCGGCACGCTGGCCGCGCTGGTGGCGCAGGCGGAACTCGTCATCTGCAACGACACCGGCATCTCGCACGTCGCCGCGGCGATGTGCACGCCGAGCGTGGTGATCTGCTGCGGCGCCGACGCGAGCCGCTGGCAGCCGCTCGACGGCCGGCGCCACCAGGTGCTCTGGCATCCGGTCGGCTGCCGTCCCTGCGACTACGACCACTGCCCGACCGGACACGAATGCGCCGAGGGCATCACGGCCGACGCCGTGGTGCGCGAGGCTTTCGGCCTGCTGGCGGCCTTGGGAGACGCGAGCCATGCGGCGGCGTGAGCTGAAGATCCTCACCTGGCACGTCCATGGCAATTACCTCTGCGACCTGACGCAGGTGCCGCACACCTTCTACGTGCTCAGGCTTGCCCTATGTCGCTCGCGCCGCGCCGCCTCTATGCTGTCGCGCGATCAGATCCGTCCTCCGCACCCGGATTCGCATCATGCCCATGGATATCGCCAGCATCATCGACGGCCTGGAACTGTTCCAGGATTTCTCCTACGCCGACCTGAAGACCCTCGGGCGCTACCTCAAGCCGCTGGACAAGGCGAAGGGCGAGGTGGTGTTCGCGGAGGGCGATCCCGGCGACTACATGCTGATCCTCGCCGAAGGCAAGCTCTCGGTCTTCAAGGGCGGCGAGCACGGCGCGCAGCTGCTGTCGCACGAGGGGCGCGGCCGCATCGTCGGCGAGATGGCGCCCTTGGCGGTTAAGAGCCAACAAGGATTTTCAACGCGCACCGGAAGACTTCCCAGCCGGCGCCTTCTTCACCTCCGCCGCAGCCGGCGAAGCAGTCAATAGCTGCCCGCAATCGCTGTCGCGCCCCGGTCCCGCCTCGATCAGCGGCAGCAGCGCCAGCAATGGATTGGCGGCGGCCAGCGCGGCGGCGCCGGCGCCCTTGACGACGAGCGGGCCCTTCTCGAGCTGCACGTCGGGCTTGGCGAAGGTGCCGCGCACGTGGATGGGGGTGCGCAGCGAGCCGATGGCGGTCTCCTTGGTGTTCGGGGTCAGGGTGACGTCGAGCGTCTCGTCGCGCAGGCTGATGTCGCCGCCGGCGTCGATGCGCGTGACGGTGGTGTCGAAGACGCCGGTCTGCGCGTGGGCGACGCCGTCGTCGACCTTGAAGTCGGCCGCGGCGCAGCGGATGGGGATGCGCCGGTCGCCGCCCAGCTTGAGCAAGGCGATGCGCGGCAGGTGCAACCCGATCTCTTCCATCA
>DAIDAU010000204.1 GCA_027310465.1 Rhodocyclaceae bacterium | reverse complement strand
GTTCATCGCCGAGGGCGGCGGCACCCTGCCGCACGAGGCGGGCCGCCGCTTCGGCATCCGCTCGATGATGTCGATCGCGATCTATCCGAAGGTCGGCAAGCCCTGGGAGTTCGGCCTGCACCAATGCTCGTACGCCCGCGCCTGGACGCCCGACGAGGAAAAGCTGCTGCGCGAGATCGCCCGGCGCATGGCCGACGCCCTGACCGGCCTGCTGTCGCGCCGCGACCTGCAGCGCCACGAGGCCGAGCTGCTGCGCGTCAACCGCGAACTGCGCGACAGCCTGTTCGATGCCGTGTCGGCGGTTGCCGCCACGGTGGAGTTGCGCGATCCCTACACGGCCGGCCACCAGCGCCGCGTCGCGCAGCTCGCCACCGCCATCGCGCGCGAGCTCGGGCTGCCCGAGCGGAACATCGAAGGGCTGCAACTGGCGGGCGCCGTGCACGACGTCGGCAAGATCAAGATCCCGTCGGAGACGCTCACCAAGCCGGGGCGGCTGAGTCCGCTCGAATTCGCGCTGATCCAGGAACATCCGCGCTCCGGCTACGACATCCTCAAGAGCATCGCCTTCCCGTGGCCGGTCGCCGACATCGTGCTGCAGCATCACGAGCGCCTCGACGGCAGCGGCTATCCGCAGGCGCTGAAAGGCGACGGGATCCTGCTCGAGGCGCAGATCATCGCCGTCGCCGACGTCGTCGAAGCCATGATGTCCGACCGTCCCTATCGCCCCGGCCTCGGCATCGAGGCCGCGCTGCAGGAAGTCGAGTCGAAGCGCGGCACGTTCTACCGCGCCGACATCGTCGATGCCTGCGTCGCGCTGTTCCGCGATAAGGACTTCCGCCTGGAATCCCCGAGCGCCTAGAACAGCTCGACGTCGCTGCGCAGCACCGGCCGCTTCGCCAGCTGGCCGGCGTCGACGAGCTCCTCGTAGCAGCAGACGTGGTTGCGCCCGTTCTCCTTGGCGTAGTAGAGCGCCTCGTCGGCGTCGTCGAGGATCATCGAAGGCGTGTCGTAGAGCCCGATGCGCGTGAAGCCGGCGCTCACCGTCACGTGGCCGACCTGCGGGAAGTCGTGCTCGTCGATGGCCTTGCGGTAGCGATCGAAGATCGCGTGCGCGCTGGCGAGGTCGGTGGGCTTGAGCAGCACCACGAACTCCTCGCCGCCGAAGCGGAACAGCTTGTCCTGCGAGCGGAAGGCCGACTTCATCAGGTTGGCGACGAGGATCAGCACCTCGTCGCCGATCAGGTGGCCGAAGCGGTCGTTGATCGGCTTGAAATGATCGATGTCGATGACGCCCAGCCAGTGGTGCGTGGCGCGCGGCGCAAGCTGGCGCCGCTGCGGCCCGCGGTGCGCGCTCGCGAAGTCGCTTGCGGCGGCGTGCGCGAGGATGTTGATCAGGTACTCGTCGAAGGTCTTGCGGTTGAGCAGCCCGGTGAGCGTGTCGATCTCGCTGTAGTCGAGCATCGCGACGCAATTGCGGAACAGCGCGACGAGGCCGCCGACGATGCGTCGCCGCGGCGCGTCCAGCGGCGCCACGGACTTCACCGTGGCGAAGCCGAAGGTGCCGTGGGCGATGCCGGGAATGGCGACGGCGTGGCGATGCAGGCCGCTGCCGGGCTCGACGTCGTCGAAGCGGCCGTCGCCGGCGAGACAGGACTCGAGATGCGGGAAGTGGGCCAGCGAGCCGGTGCCTTCCGGCCAAGAGATGCCGTCGTCGAGCATGCGTGCGCCGCCGGCGCCGGCATCCGCGGCCAGCCCGACCATCATGTCGCCGGGCGGCGCGAACAGCTTGTAGAGGCGCGCCTTTTCGGCGCCCGCGAGCTCGCGCAGCGCGGTGACGAAGGCGGCCTCGAGCTGGCCGCGGTTGCGCTGGCGTGAGATGATGTCGATGTGCTGGAGCAGGCGTTCCATGGTCGGGGGAGCGTCCTTGCGCTGCGGTATGCCGCGAGTATACCTTGCATCGAGCAGGCTC
>DAIDAU010000196.1 GCA_027310465.1 Rhodocyclaceae bacterium | reverse complement strand
CCGCAGAAGCACTCGAACAGAAATGATCCGATCACTGATTGCAGGCGCCGCCATCGCCCTCGCCGGCGCCACCGTCGTCCATGCCGAGGACCTCGAGAGAGCCAAGGACATCATGACCGTCTGCGCCGGATGCCATGGCGAGAACGGCCAGGGCGGCAAGAAGGGCGAATACCCGCGCATCGCCGGGCAGCCGGTGGCCTACCTGGCCAACCAGCTGCGCGCCTTCCGCGCGCGCAAGCGCCCCAACATCCCGATGGTGCCCTACACCGAGGAGCGCGAGCTGCCGGACGAGGACATCGCTGCCGTCACCGCCTACCTGTCGTCGATCAGGCTGTCCACCGAAATGCCGGCCTTCAAGGGCGACGAGGACGCCTTCACGCGTCTGCAGATGGTGGACAAGGTGATGATCGTGCCGCGCGTCGAGGGCGACGTCGCGCACGGCGGCGAGGTCTACGCCGACCAGTGCGCGTTCTGCCACGGCAAGACCGGCCGCGGCGGCGGCCGCTTCCCGATGCTGGTGGGGCAGTACACGAACTACCTGCAGAAGCAGATCAACGCCTACCTGAAGGGCGAACGGACCCACGACGAGGAGGACAGCCGCGGCGTGCTGGCCGAACTCAAGCCCAGCGACATCCAGGACGTCCTCGCCTGGCTCACCTCGGTGCAGCAGGTCGACGCCAAATAGCCGCTGCGGCAGCGCGGCATGCGCGACGTGCGCATCCAGACCCGCCTGTTCGCCTAGGCCTTCGGCGCGCTGCTCGAAGGCCTGGTCGGCTTCGGCTATCCCTGGGCCGTCGTCGCGCCGATCCTGATCACGCTCGCCATCCCCGATCTCGATGCGCTGCGCGTCGCGCCATCGCCAACAACGCACCGGTCTCCTACGGCGCGCTCGGCGCGCCGATCATCGCGCTCGCCGCCGTGACGGGCATGCCGCTGCTCGAACTCTCCGCTTCGGTGGGCCGCGTCGTCGCCATACCGCCCGCTCAAACCCTTCCATGACAAGCACATCGATCGTCGTCGCAGAGGCCATCGCTTCCCGCATCCTGCTGCTGCGCGGCCACAAGGTTCTGCTCGATGCCGACCTGGCCGCGCTCTATGGGGTGCCCACCAAAGCGCTGGTGCAGGCGGTGAAGCGCAATCTGGAACGATTCCCCGACGACTTCATGTTTCTACGGGAGAAACAAGACCTTGCCGTCTTGAGGTCACATTCTGTGACCTCAAGTTTGACGCACGGGGGCCGCCTCCGGCGCCCAAGAAGCGGCCGATCGGGTTTGTAACCGACGAGAAGGAGCGGCAAGAAAGATCCTGAAACACGCGCGCACAGCGTTCAGCGCTGCGCCTCGAAGTCCCTTATCTCCGCCAGCGCCTCGCCGAGGCTCATCTCGCCGGCGGCCAGCAGCCCGCCGACGAGGTGCTCGGTGAGGCCGCGGTAGCGCTCCAGCACCGCCCGCGTCTCGCCGTAGAGCCGCTCGCTCTGCGCCTCCATCACGCCGCGCGTCTCCTCGTCAAGGGGACGGGCGCCGCCGTCCTGCGACAGCGCGCCGAAGTTCAGGCGCGTCTTGCGGTACATGCCCATCTCGGCCACCGCGTGGTGCAGCA
This sequence comes from Rhodocyclaceae bacterium, assembly GCA_027310465.1. Lineage (GTDB taxonomy): Bacteria > Pseudomonadota > Gammaproteobacteria > Burkholderiales > Rhodocyclaceae > Nitricoxidireducens. The sequence goes on along the minus strand of DAIDAU010000196.1, from coordinate 5,027 downwards.
GGCGCGTGACGCGCGAGATGTCGTTGTGTGCGCCGTTGGTCGTGCCTTCCTCGCCGAAGAACAGTTCCTCGTTGGCCATGCCGCCCAGCAGCACGCGCACGTCGTGCTCGATGTCGGCCTTCGACTTCAGCAGGTTGGCGCCCTGCTTGTGGAACACGAAGCCCAGCGCGTTGTTGCGCGGATTGGCCTTGAGCGAGATCTTGAGCGTCTTCATGTCGGCCAGGATGCGCTGCCAGTCGCCGTGCGCCAGCTGCCGCTCGCGCTCGAAGTCGACGAGGAAATGGCCCCACTCGTGCACGGCGATGATGCGGCGGTCGCGCTCGCGCTCCTCCGTCGTCTGCGCATTGACGTTGCCCACCAGCACGCGCTCGGCCGCCTGCATCAGGATGTCGCCGCCGATCATGTCGCCCGACCGGACCGCCGTGATGCCGGCCTGGTTGACGATGGTCTCGAGGTCCGCCGGGCTGCGGCCCTCGGTGACCTCGACCAGATGCCGCAGGTCGAGGTCCGGCAGCACCTTGTCGGCGCGCTGGCCGAGGTAGTGGTTGATGATCGCCAGCCGCTCTTCGCGATTGGGCATGCGGAAGTCGACCTTCATCTGGAAGCGCCGCAGCATGGCCTCGTCCATCGCCATGGTCTCGCTGTTGAAGTTGCTGGCGACGATCCAGATGATCTCGGTCTCGTCGCGGCTGCGCACGCCGTCGAGCAGCGCCAGCAGCGTGTTGGCGGTGTCGTCGTCGAACTTGCGGCGGCCGCCGCGCTTCATGAACAGATCCTGGGCCTCGTCGAGGAAGACGACGCAGCGCCGGCGCCGCTTCGCCATGGCGACGATGCGCGACAGCGTGTTCGAGCCGCCGGCGACGAAGCCGGTCTCCAGGTTGGCCGCCGAATGGAACAGGATCGGCAGCCGCAGTTCCTTGGCGAGGTAGCCCGCCAGCTTGGTCTTGCCGGTGCCGGCCGGGCCGCTGAACATCACGTTGAACGGTTTGCGGATGCCGTATTCGGCGTACTCGGCGCGGCGCTGGTAGTGGTCCTCGATCTGCGCCACCTCGGCCTTGATGTCGTCCATGCCGACGAGGTCGTCGATCGAGCCCTGGATCTGGCCGGGCTCGATGAACCGCAGCGACTTGAACTGGCCCTTGAACTGCGCATAGAGGAAGGCCAGCAGGCCGACCGCGAGCAGCACCGACAGCGCCGCGCTGGCATTGGCCTTCCAGTCGCCCTTTCCGGTTTCCGGACGGGCGTTGGCGAAGCGCTGGTCGAGGCGCTCGAAGAGCTCCTGCGCGGCGGAACCCAGTTCCCCGCGCGGAATGAACTCGACCTTGCCGGCCCAGGGCGCGCTTCCCGCCTTGTCGCCGAAGAGCTTCATCTCCAGGTCGCTCGGATAGTAGGCGTACTGTCGGCCGCCCGAGGCGACCAGCACGGTCTGCTCCGAAAGATCGCCCATCAGCCGCTCATAGACGACCGTGATGCGATCGACGCGATGCGTCTCGAGGAAGCGCAGCAGCGAACCGGCACCGAACACCACAGGCAGGCGGTCGTCGAAGCGCCAGACGCCGTCGCTGCCGGGGCTCATGCTCCTGATCTCGTCCGCCAGCACCGCCTGCCGGTGTACCAGCGTCGCGGAGTAGATCGCCGACAGCGGCATCAGCACGGCCAGGGCGAACAGCGCGAGCCTGGCCGCCGTGGGCTGAGCGGCGAACCAGTCCTGCAAGCGGCCAGCGGATTTCTTGGCGGCGAGTCGCAGGCGGGCTGCCCGCGTGCCGCCGCGGGATTTCGATACGTCGGACATGAAGGTGCGTCGCCGGTGCAAGCAAAGCGCGAAGCGCACCGGCGGAGCCGCAAGCTTACCGCTGCCGAGGACGATCGTGTGGGCGATATAACATCGCCTGCGGGGAGGTCTTTCGATCGCCGCGCGCCTTCCGCGGCGCGCGGCGTCCGGACTAGCGGGCGCGGTCTTCGAGGCGCGGGGCCGGTTCGCCGCGCTGGAAACGCTGATAGTAGTCGGCCAGCGACGGCGGAAGCGCAACCGGCGACGAGGTGCTCTCGGCCTGGTGCCGCATCGTCCCGCAGCGGCCGTCGCCCGCGGGCGCGCCGTGGAACCACATGCGCTTGGCGAGATATTGTTCGCGATTCATGGCTCGAGTTCCTTCGTGGGATTGCTGGACAGGCTAGCGCATCGTCATTACATCTGCATTGCAAGCGGAAGACAGCGGTCCGGCTCCGACGCCTCGCCGCCCCTCGCGCCGACCCGGTTCCGCCACCATTCCTCGAACAGGCCTAAGGGCATCGGCCGGCCCCAGAAGAATCCTTGCCCCTGCAGGCAGCCGCTGGACTTGAGGAAGCGCGCCTGCGCCCGCGTCTCGACGCCCTCGGCCAGCGAAGTCATGCCCAGCGCGTGCGTCAGCCGCAGCGCGGAGCGGCAGACCGTGCGCCCTTGCACGTCCTCCGGCAGGGGCGCGACGAACTCGCGGTCGAGCTTGATCTTGCTCGCCGGGATGTCGCGGATGCGGGTCAGCGTGGAGGCGCCGGTGCCGAAGTCGTCGATGGCGATGGCGAAGCCGACGTCGGCGAGGTCGCCCATCCAGCGCAGGAATTCCTTGCTGCTCCGGGCGACGATCGACTCCGTGATCTCGAGTTCGATGTCCGCAGGCTGCAGGCCTTCCTCGCGGATCATATCGACGGCCGTGCGCAGGAAGTCGTTCCAGTGCATCTGCGCCGGCGAAACGTTGACGGCCATGCGCGGAATGCGGATGCCCTTGCTGCGCAGCCTGGCGACCGCCTGCACCGAACGGCCGAGCATGATCTCGCCGATCTGCCCGATCAGCCCGGCCTCCTCGGCCACGGGGATGAAGCGCCCCGGCTGGATCTCGCCGTCCCCGCGATGCCAGCGGGCCAGGGCCTCGGCGCCGATCGGACTGCCCGACGCCAAGCGGACTTGCGGCTGGAAATGGGCCTCGAAACCCTGCCCGCCTCGGTCAAGGTCGCGCTTCATCTCGCACGCCAGGCGATAGCTCGCCACCTCGGCCGCGGATTCGTCCTCGTCGAAGGCGACCAGGTCGCAATGCAGCGCGATCGCGCGCATCAGCGCCAGGCGGGCGGCCAGCGTCAGTTCGTGCGTCGTCGTCCGCGCGTCGGGAAAGGCAACTCCGGCGCACAGCCCGGAGGCGCCGACGAGCAGCTCCTGCCACATCGGCCGCAGCTGCTCGAACAGGCAGCGCTGGAAGGCGACGACGACCAGCGGCCCCCAGCTCGCATAGGAGATGTAGTCCGCCAGCTTGCCGATCATGCGCTTGACTTCGGCGCACACCGTCGGGTCGATGTCGCCGAGAATGATCGCCATGCCGACGCGGGCGTTCTTCTGCCGCAGCACCGTCACCTCGCCGAGCAGTCGCAGGTAGTCCTCGTTGGGCGAAGGCGGCTCCGCGTCGAGCGCGTAGGGCAGCGCGCCGTGCCCGCGGGGCGCGGATGCCGCGGCGCGATGGCGCTTCGAGTGCTTTCTGATGGCGATCATGGGCAGCCGATGCCGATCGTCGCGCCCTATTCGACCGCAACCGGCTGCGGAGTCGCGCGCGCCGGCCGCCCCGCGACGGCGGGCCAGTGCGGCGCCGGCAGGTCGTCGTCGCCCGCGCGCTCGGGATCCATCACCGTGCCCAGCGTCCTGCGGATGTCGGCGGCGGTGCGCAGTCCGCCGTGGGCGGGCGCCAGCGGGTTCATCACGACGCCGAGCAGCTGCCGGTTGCCGCCCTGGGCCATCTCGACCACGATGATGCGCGTGTACTTGGTGATCGGCGTCGTCCTGCGGTTCGTGCGCGCCTCGAGATCGACGACGGGGACCGCTTCGCCGCGCCACAGGATGCCGCCGCAGATGAAGGCGGGCATGTCCGACATCTCCGACAGGCCGTCGTACTGCACGACGTCGCGGACGTGCAGGCCCTCCCAGGCGAATATCTCCTGGCCGAGGATCAGCGTCAGGTACAGCAGCGACTGCTGGCGGGTGATGGCAGCCATGACGGCCGGCTTGAGTTCGGGTTTCATCGCGATTCCTTTCCTGTGGGTGGCAATCATGCTGTTGCTGCGGAGGGCTCGGCGAGCGCCACATGCTGGAGGCCGTTCTTGCCGTCCATGAGATCACCTTTCAAGGAGACGCATCCGAAAAAATGGCGCCGAGCCGTACGGCTCGGCTACCAAAAAGGCCTCGGAGGGATGAGGCCACGGAGGGAGCGAAAGAACGCAGGTGCTGCTTGCGCCCGTCGGCTCGGCGTCGCCTCGCCCGCGAGCGGCAAATCCCAGGCTGACCGCGCGAGCGCGGCATCGGTGCTCATGATCTGCGCCGGCCTCCCCAAAAGGTATGGACGCAGTATGCGCAGCCCGCGCGGCCGCCGCTATCGGGAAAAGGCCGATTGTGCTCGCCAAGAAGTCGGAAATTTCCGTACGCCGATGCTTAACACGCAAGCCATAGAACCTGGAGCAAAAGCGATAGGCGCCGCGGCGCGAGGCGGAGGCCGAATCGCGTGACTAGGCGCTGATGAGCTTGTGCTCGACCGCGTAGCGGACGAGCTCCGCCACCGAGTTGATGTGCAGCTTCTGGTAGAGGCGCGTCTTGTGCGTGCTGACGGTCTTCACGCTGAGATTGAGGATGTCGGCGATCTCGCTCGTCGGCCGGCCATCGGTCAGCATCTGCAGCACCTGGACCTCGCGCTGGGAGAGTCCCCTGCCGTTCACGCCGGCGCCGCTCTCGATGTCCTGCATGATGTCGTTGACGGCGATCATATCGATGTAGCGCTCGCCCGCCGCGAGCTTGCGGATCGCCTCGTGCAGCGTCTCCGGCTTGCTGTACTTGGTCACGAAGCCCGCCGCGCCGGCCTTGAGCGAGGGCATGGCGATGAAGCGCGCATTGTCGCCGAAGCTGACGGCGCAGATCTGCAGCGTCGGCAGTTCGACGTGGATGCGGCGGATCAGGTCGAGCGGGTTGGCTTCGGGCAGCGACATGCACAGGATGAGCACGTCCACCGGAGTTGCGCGGA
>DAIDAU010000178.1 GCA_027310465.1 Rhodocyclaceae bacterium | reverse complement strand
CTGAAGGAACGAGATGGAAGACAAGATCACCAACATCCTCGTCGTCGGCATCGGCGGCCAGGGCGTGATGACCGCCACCGAGATCCTCGCCGAAGCCGCCATCGCGCTCGGCCAGGACGTCAAGAAGACCGAAGTGGCCGGCATGGCGCAGCGCGGCGGCGTCGTCTCGTCGCACCTGCGCTTCGGCCGCAAGGTGCTGTCGCCGCAGATCACGCCGGGCACGGCCGACCTGCTGCTGGCCTTCGAATCCGCCGAAGCGCTGCGCTGGTGCCACATGCTGAAGCCCGGCGCGCTGGTGCTGATGAACACCGCCAAGCTGGTGCCGCCCGTCGTGAACATCGGCCTCTACGAATATCCGGCCGACCCGGTCGAGGAGATCCGCAAGCGCGGCTATGAAGTGCGCGCCTTCGACGCCATGGACATCGCCATGAACCTCGGCGAAATCCGGCTCGGCAACACCGTGATGCTGGGCGCCGTCGGCGACCACCTGCCGTTCCCGGCCGAAGCGCTGCTCGACGCGATCGTCAAGCGCTTTTCCGCGCGCAAGCCCGCGCTCGTCGAACTCAATCGCAAGGCATTCGCGGCGGGACGCGCCGCGGCTGCCGCCACCCAAGCCCAGAAGGAGGCCGCATGAAAACAGAAGTTTCGGCGCAGGCCAACGTGAGCGCAGCGAACGTTAAGCAACCGCAGGCTGCGGCCGGAGGCACCGCCCGCATACTCGATGGCAACGCCCTTTCCGCGAAACTCCGCGATCAGCTCGCCCAGCGGGCCGCCGCGCTCAAGGCCAAGGGCGTCACGCCCTGCCTCGCCGTGATCCTCGTCGGCGAAGACCCGGCCTCGCAGGTGTATGTGCGCAACAAGGTCAACGGCTGCGAGAAGACCGGCATCCGCTCGCTGAAGGACGTCTACCCGCCCGACGTGGACCCCAAGGTCGTGCTCGACCGCATCGCCGAACTCAACGCCGACCCCGGCGTACACGGCATCCTGGTGCAACTGCCGCTGCCCAAACACTTCAATTCCGACGCCGTGCTCGAAGCCATCTCGCCCGAGAAGGACGTCGATGGCTTCCACGCCGAGAATGTCGGCGCGCTGATGCAGGGCAATCCGCGCTTCATTCCCTGCACGCCCTACGGCGTGATGAAGATGCTCGAGAGCGAGAACGTGCCGCTGAAGGGTGCCGAGGCCGTCATCGTCGGCCGCAGCAACATCGTCGGCAAGCCCATGGCCATGCTGCTGCTCTCCAAGAGCGCTACCGTCACCGTCTGCCACTCGCAGTCGAAGGAGCTTGCCTTCCACACCCGGCGCGCCGACATCCTCGTCGCCGCCGTGGGCCGCGCCAAGATGATCACCGGCGACATGATCAAGCCGGGCGCGACGGTCATCGACGTCGGCATCAACCGCCAGGCCGACGGCAAGCTCTGCGGCGACGTCGATTTCGAATCGGCCAAGGACGTCGCCGGCGTCATCACCCCGGTGCCCGGCGGCGTCGGCCCGATGACCATCACCATGCTGCTCACCAACACGCTCGAGTCGGCGGAGAGGACAGTGAAATGAGCAAGCCCCTCGTCGGCATCGTCATGGGGTCGGACAGCGACTGGCCGATCCTCAAGAGCGCGGCCGCCACGCTCAAGGACTTCGGCGTGCCGTACGAGGCGAAGGTGCTCTCCGCCCACCGCACGCCCGACCAGGCGCTCGACTACGCCAGCGGCGCGGCCGACCGCGGCCTCAAGGTGCTGATCGGCGCGGCCGGCGGTGCGGCGCATCTGGCGGGCGTCCTGGCCGCCAAGACCGAGCTGCCGGTGCTCGCGGTGCCGATGCCCTCGAAGCACCTGCAGGGCCTCGACTCGCTGCTGGCGATGGTGCAGATGCCCGCCGGCATTCCCGTCGCCACCTTCGCCATCGGCGAGGCCGGCGCCGCCAACGCCGCGCTGTTCGCCGTCGCGATGCTCGCGCTGCACGACGCGAGGCTCGCGCAGAAGCTCGCCGACTTCCGTCGCAGGCAGACGGAAAAGGTGCTCGCGAAGACCCTGCCGGATCTCCCCTGATCGATGGACAGCTCTGCCGCCGACATCAGGCGCGCGGCAGACCTGCTGCGTGCCGGCGAACTCGTCGCTTTCCCCACCGAGACCGTCTACGGCCTCGGCGCCGACGCCTCCGACCCCGCCGCGGTGGCGAAGATCTTCGCCGCCAAGGGCCGCCCCGCCGACCATCCGCTGATCGTGCACCTGCCCGGCGACGACCAGATCGAGCGCTGGGCGCGCGACGTTCCGCCGGTCGCCTATGAGCTGGCCGAAGCCTTCTGGCCCGGTCCGCTCACGCTGATCCTCAAGCGCCAGCCGAGCGTGCCCGACGCCGTCACCGGCGGCCAGGACACCGTCGGCCTGCGCGTGCCCGGCCATCCGCTGGCGCTCGAGCTGCTGCGCGAATTCAGCGGCGCTCGGTGGAGCGGCGTCGCCGCGCCGTCGGCCAACCGCTTCGGCCACGTCAGCCCGACCACCGCGCAGCACGTGCGCGAGGACCTGGGCGCGGCCGTCGCGATGGTGCTCGACGGCGGCCCCTGCCGCGTCGGCATCGAATCGACGATCCTCGATCTTTCCGGCGCGCGGCCGGCGATCCTGCGGCCCGGCATGGTCGACGTCGGCGCCATCGCGCAGATCCTCGGCGAGATGCCGGCGATCGGCGGCGGCGCGGCGGCGCCGCGCGTTGCGGGCTCGCTCGACGCGCATTACGCGCCGCGCACGCCCTTGCTGCTGGTGCCCGGCGACGGTCTCGCCATCGCGGTGCGCAATGCCATCGCGGGACGCGAGAAGATCGCGGTCATCTCCTGCTTCGAGGCGCCGCTGCAGCACGACCTGATCGCCTGGCGCCGCGCACCCGCGGACGCCGCGGGTTTTGCGCACGATCTCTACGCCAATCTGCACGATCTCGACCGGCTCGGCTGTGCCAGGATCATTGTCCAGAGCCCGCCGCAAAGCGAGCCCTGGCGCGCCGTGATGGACCGCCTGAAGCGCGCGGCCGCCGGGTCGGGGCACGCGTAGTCTTCGCTGCCGCGCGTCGCGCCCGGCGCCGCGGAATGCCGGCTCGACGAAGTGGTTCCCGTCCGACACCGCCTGATATATAATCCGCGCCTCGTTTGGGGATGTAGCTCAGCTGGGAGAGCGTCGCGTTCGCAATGCGAAGGTCAGGGGTTCGATCCCCCTCATCTCCACCAAGACACCAAAGCCAGAGTTCCCTCTTGTGACGGGACCGATAAACGTGCCGATCGGAACGTTTATGCATGCAGAAAGGTCCGGCACATTTATGTAGGTCTTTTCGAAAAGGAAGGCCGGTACGCAACGCGTACCGGCCTTATTCTTTTCCTGCGAAGACTTACGTCTAACGCATTGGCGGCATAGGCTGATGGCGAGGAGCCTTCGTTCCCGTCAGGCGGGATGGTTATGCCGTCCAGAATGAACGGGCGGCACGGATATCGGGGTGGTTGCGGTGTCCGAATGGTGATACCGACTCAGCGCCACTTCTTGCCGAAACTGCGGCTACCGGAATAACCGGGATATCGCAGAGGTACTCAAAATGGGCAAGAACACGAGCGGAAATACCAGCGGCAAGAGCACGACAGGGTTGGGTAGCGGCGGAAAGGGCAGCGGCTACCGGCCTGCGAGCAGCTTTCCAGGCGGCAACTGGCCGAGTAAGCAGCCCGGGCATGTGTCGGGCAACCTAAGAGGTCAGGGCCAGTCGAAGGCCAAGTAGTGGCTCAGGCGGGGAGGACTTCGGCCTTCCCTTTAGCCCTCTTGCGCCGCGCATGGTAATCAAACCAAAACGGATAGCGCGCTTGGCACCAAGCCTCGAAAGACGCATGGCCGAACGGGTACGCCGGCCACGGTAGAACTGCTCTGGCATCGGGATCCTTGGCGCACTTTGCTCCGCGCTCGACTTTCTTGGCTAGATAGCCAAGCCAGAGCAGTTGTTTGGCCGCCCAATAATTGAACCAGCCTAAGGCATTTTGTTTGTCACCGAAGATCGATTCCATGAGCAGCTTGTGGACGGTCATGGTTGGCAGTTGCTTTCCGCTACTCCAGTTCTTTGCCGTTGCCTCGGCGACACCTACTCTGTCCAGAAACGAGGTGATGGATTTGGCGCCTGCCTCCTTCTTTATCCAACGGAACCACACACCAATCGGATTTAGCTCAGAGGTTGGCAGGAGCGCGACTAGCTTTGACTCGGAACTTCCGCTCTGCGCCTCCCATGCTGCCAGAATGCTTAGATGGGCTTCCACCGCAACTGATGCCCGCCACGGTAGAAGGCCATCCCTATCTGTCATTTTGACGAGAATCTCGCCCGCACGTTGGTCAACGACGGGTGCAAGCAACGGATGGTTTGCTATGGCCCTGGCAGCGCCACCAAAATCGCGTTCAAGTACTAGCTTGGTTGGTTCTTGGCACGCCCGTTCTAGAGACACGACGTAGTCCAAGTGATACGGCAAGTCGTGGCGGCGTGAGCTATTCATGCCCCACAGAAAGGCGCCCCAGAGGCCGATATCGTCCAATTTTCGTCTAGCCTCCTCATCTCCTTGCAAGGCGGCTAGGAAGGTATCGGGAAGGCCAGCCCCGCCGGAAATCTCCTCTGCAATGGCCTCGAAACGTATCGGCCCAACATCCTCGATATTCTCGTCCGCTAGAAGTCTGCTTACTCGCTTGTACAAAGCCTCCCCAAACATCTTGCGAAGCGAGAATCCCATTAGTTTGAGAACAATCTCGGGATGGAAAAGAAAAAGTCCTCCGAGAGGGGCGGGCATTGGCTTTCCCGAGAGCGGATTACGATACCGCTGTTGGCAACTGTCGAATCTAGGGTCCATGTCCGCCGCAAACGAGAATGACTGGTCCGCGGCATGCTTTCGTCGTCATGTATACGCTGGACAAGACCAACACCCACCGCGCTCTACGGCATCCCGACCATTCTCAGCGGTTCGCTTGCTTAAACATGCCACGTTGATGGGCGAGAAAATCCGGACAGACGTTGCGCCACGCAATTAATAAACTGCCCCTCCGTTTTCGAACCGTATGCTTTCCACAAACGCACTTCTTTCAGTCTCTGAAAACAGTCGGCACCACATCCCATGAGTGGTTGAGGGAGATGGATGATTCTCGCCGCAGTGGAATGCGTGGCAGGCATCACCGTACTCTTCAACCGAGCGTAGCTCTGGAGTAGCGCTTAAAGGTAGGTCGGCGGTGAGTTTTTGGAAGGCGTCACGCCGAAGGGAACTGCATTCTGACATAAGGGCCTCCAACCAGAGGCAATATTCAAGTGCAATGGATCCCTTGTCTAAGACATCCGAATTTCCGAAAACCCAATCAATGATGCCTCGCTTTGCGACAACAAGTTGGTTGAGGATACTTAATCGCGCCTCCGCTCTCGACACTAGCCGATTAAGCGCCGCATCCGACTGCCGAATCCTTGCTTCAGAATCCGAGAGTGCCTTCCTTTGTTGGCCGATAAGTTCCTGGAGTTCTCTCTGGCGTGCTGAAAACCATAGCGTTCCCAGGCTGAGGACAAGCGTGATCGCCGCAACCGCGGTTCCAACAGCGGTCATCGAATTTGCAACGGCGTCCTTCGTGTTGTCGTCCTTAGCTCCCAGTTCGGTACGAGATGCCGCAGCGACTCGATCTTGCTCCTTGGGCGTTGGCGTGGTCATGCCCTTTGACACTACGGGCAAGGATGCCGCGTCTGCCCGCCTCATGATCGAGCCTTCTTGAGTCGATTCGCTGTGGGTCTTGTGTTCAGAAAACCCGCCTATTGCGGGCCAAATGCTGATGCCGAGAAGTCCAGTTTGGAGAATGGTTAGGAACACCATCGCGATGCTAAGCGCCCCACCAACGACGGCAGCAAAAATCCAAAAGCGCGAAGTCATGGAATGGGTGCCCCCGTAGAAGCTACAGTTAGCGGCTGGCCTGTAAGTCCATCATGCATATCTTTGCGAATGCCAACAAGCCAGTCCTGAAATTCAACAGTCGGAACTTGAATGGATTTATCACTGCTACGGTAGATTTCCTTGAGTATGACCATCGAAGTCGTCCGCCCTTCGGATTCAACATAACGATTCCATACTGAATGGTAATTTGATGCACTTGTGAACAGAGCCATACGCCGCCTTCGATACGGATGCAGCCATTGGGGCTGCTTAGGAAACCGTGTTGGATTCTTCATCAGCCCGAGCAATTGGGCTCCCGCATCCAGGCCAAATAACTTTATGCTTGGGAAGCCTAGTTCTGAGAAATCTCGCTCAAAATCGTGCGTTAGTTTTACATCAATGATGATCGCATCCAAATAGTCATCATCGCGTACTACATATTGATGTCGGTCTATCAGATGGCGTGCAAACTCCTGCAATGTGCGTGCTTCAATGATGTTGTATTCCGCCCCCCTATTATCGGCGTCAAGCCATCGAAGCCAGACCTGAAGGTACCCCCGACGCTGTTCAGACCGACTGGTTAGATCATCATCTAGCCAAAGGATATTTGTTCTTCGCATAGTTAGTGATCCCATTGGCGTCTAGCCTCGCCACGCGTTTCAATGACTCCGCTGGGGAACGTCAAAATGAATCGATAAATGGCACGTGAAAGCTCGTCTTTCTCGCCTTGGTTCTTGTGCCGTTGAATGTCGATTGAGAACTGTATGCCCATCACCTTGCAGAGAGTTGCGATGCCCCATAAACCTATACCTTGGCCTTGGCGGTTAATGGGTTGTCTTGGTACCGCAGCATGAAGACGAGTATGCATGCCGGCCGATCCTCGAACACCAAATTTCAGTAGGCGTAATTCGTCGTCCAATCGGGGCACATATGTAGCCGCGTTTTCAAAGACCAGTCTCGCTACGTAGCTCTTCGCCCTTTCGAACTTAATCGAAAAAGCCCTATCGCTACTTGCGTACTTCGCTGCGTTGTGAACTAGGTCGCCAACCAGCAGTCCCCACCAGAATTTCGGCAACCACACGCGAATTCCTGGCGGTGTGTCGACACTCGTATAAATCCCAGCAACCTTGAAGGCTGATTGATATTTCTGAACCTCGCCTTCAAGTGCTTCTCGGAGATCAAACCAGCGTCCTTCTGTATCGAATTCAATTCCGAGGGACGCAATATCGCGATAGTCTTGCATCGCCTGGGTTAGTGTCGAAAGATTGCGCTCAAACTCGTTGGAGCTTAAGTGCAAAGCACTCTCAGACACCAAACGTATTGCGTCCAACACGCGAGTCAGATCGGAGGCTTCTATCGGCTGATGTTGGTCCGCACGCCGCCCTAGTCTTGTGAGGGTTTGCTGGACATATCCATCCGGGTCCAGAAGTGCATGCAGGCTGCCTCGCAGGCCGGTGATCTTCTCTAGTACACCATTAAGTTCAGTCCGGCCCGAATGCAACAGGTATCGGCGCGCATCGTCCAACGGGTTGTGCAGAGCCTCTACCTGCATAAGGACGTAGGGCAAGTACGTCTGTACATGAGCCACAACTGGCGCCCAGCCACGCGGCCAGGCACCTAACGGGAACCCGGCGTTGTTATTCGCTGCCGCGTTCCCATGATCATGTAACGTCACAATCCCCGTTACTTCCCATGCTCTTTCAAGTTGCTTGGGGTCGTCAATTCGCCTTTCGCGCGGACTGATGAGAGCAAAAGCCATCATATCGCGAAGACCGTACTCGCCATCAGTACCAAATAGCGTTCGGCGGACATTTAGGTGCGGTGCTGCCACTGGATCCGCAGCCTCCAATTCCAGTAAGTAATCCCGCCCTAGGATCAACCGGTCTCCGGCCGCACTTTCCAAACAGTACGATTCTGTGTGCTCGATGGTTGGATCGAAATGCGCTTGCACGAACTTTCCTCGCGCATCGGGTGCCTCGTCCACCTCCCACTGATCGACCGCAAACGCCGCTAGCGCCCTGGCCGTGGACGCCTGCCCCCCCCGACCATCTCCCTAACAAGAAACGGGGCATCGCGCAGCTCTTGCTTGTCCGCAGAAACAAAGACTCCCGACCAGCTATAGCCGTGAAGGACAAATCGCTCCGGGTCATCGTGCCGGCGCAACCAAACATGTACTACTGGGCACAAAAAGATATTCGCCAGGCAGCCGGCAACAGGCTTGAGCGGATTAAATTGGTTCTGTTCGTCATGCTGCTTCCACAACTGAAGCGGATAATGCGTCGCGAGCCAATTCAGGCGACGCATCTGCCACAGCTGATTATTGTGATACATGAAGTTGGCAACAAGGCTTGTAACGCGCCGAAGTGGAATAAAAAGCCGCTGATCGAACTGCCTGGGCAGAAGTCCCGCCAATGTAATAGCACCTACGACGCGACCGTTTACAAGCAGCGGTAAGGCCATTGCATCTTGAGGCTTCGGATCTGGTGTCAGCGACCGGCATATTCGAGCCACTTGAGGATCGGCATATTCGGGCCAGTGCATGATCGGCATATATGAGCCACTTCGTGACCGGCATATATGAGCCAGTCGATGATCGGCGTATTCGAGCCACCAGGAAGGGGAAAT
>DAIDAU010000111.1 GCA_027310465.1 Rhodocyclaceae bacterium | reverse complement strand
GGTTGGATCAGCAGACGCGCCACATGGCCACCACCGACTACAACCACGACCTGGTTCGCTAAGCGATGGCCAACATCATGATCCGCCGCGGCACCGAAGGCTACGTCTTCTACATGCCCAAGCGCGACATCGAGGACCGCATCGTCTCGATAGAGTTCGACAGCCCGGAGAAGTGGGGCGGCGAGATCAAGCTCGGCAACGGCGGCGTCTATTACATCGAACCCCAGCAGGCGCCGGCGCGATTGCCGTACTCGGTGCGCGCCAAGCGCCTCGACGGGGTTGAGTGAGAAAGGAGCAGCATCATGGCAATGAAGATCGTTCAAGCGGAATGCACGTCCTGCGGCGATTGCGTCCCGGTCTGCCCGACCAAGTCGATCACCGACAAGGGCGGCATCTTCAAGATCAACAAGGAGACCTGCACGGAGTGCGACGGCGAGGCGGATTCGCCGAAGTGCGTTGCCGAATGCCCGGCGGGCGACGCTTGTATTGTGTATCTGTGAGTCGGCCATGTCTGCCTCGATGACGAGGGAAGCGGCGCTGCGCATCGCGCTCGCCGCGCGCGAGCTGCCGGCAGTGACCGCTGCCGGCCTGGTGACTGCGCTGGCCGAACGCATGGGACTGCCGCTCACCGAAACCAAGCTCGCCGCGGTGACCGTGACCGACCTGCGCGAGATCCTCGCCGGCGATCATGCCGACGAGAGCTGCGCGGTGAGCGCGGACGCCGAGACGCTGAAGGCGGCGGTGCGCCTGCTGTGGGGCGAAGGCGTCGCGCATAGCGAACTGCCGCAGATTCAGTACTACGAGGACGGGCAGATGCCGCATTCGATCCGCGTCGCCTGCGCGTCTAACAGCGGCGAGATGCTCGACGGACACTTCGGCTCCTGCGAACGCTTCCTGATCTACCAGGTGTCGGCCGACGGCGTGCTGCTGATCGAAGTGCGGCCGACGCTGGAGGCCGAACACGCCGAGGACCGCAATGCCGCACGCGCCGCGCTGATCGGCGATTGCCAGGTCGGCTGCTTCCAGTCGATCGGCGGACCGGCAGCCGCGAAGGTGATCCGCGCGGGCGTGCATCCGATCAAGGTGGCGCGTCCAGGGGCCGCGAGAGAGACATTGGCGTTGCTGCAGAAGGCGCTGGGCAGCCCGCCGCCGTGGCTCGCGAAAATCATGGGCGTCGAAGCGGCGTCGCTCGCCTCGTATCGCGAGACGGCGCCGGAGGCGCAGGCGTGAGCGATGCCGTCGCGCAGTCGAAGTGGCGAGCGTTTCCCGGGGCGGTCGCCGAAGCCTGCGTGCGCGTGCCTGTTTCCGCCGGCCCGGCGGCGCTGGGCAATGCGATCGCTGCCGCGGCGCCGAAGCTCGCGTTCCGCCAGGTGCTCGAGCGCGGCGGCTGGTATCGGCTCGGCGGCGTGGTGAGTGCTGCCGGCGAGCGCATCGCCGGCGACATCGAACGCTGGGCGCAGGCCGGGCTCGCCGAGCATGGCGACGATATCCACGCGCTGGCCGAGGAATGCGCCGAGCGCGGCTTGCGGGCGACGCGACTGACCGGCAAGACCCATTACTGGATCGCCCAGACGGGCGAGGGCGCCGGGGACTTCCTGCAACTCGAGATCGAGGAACTGCAGGAGACCATCTGCCAGCCGCTGGCGAGCGGCGACGATCCGCCGACGAGCATCGAGGAACTGATCGACAGCCGCCAAGACGCCGCGGAAAAGCCGAAGCCGCTCGGCGTGCCCTTCTATGCGTTGCGCCGCGTCACAGACATGGCGGACTTCCTCGCCCGCATGCGCGCGCAGAGGATCGAAGCGCAGCCGGTCCATCGCTTCATCGCGGCGTGGGAAGCCAGCAGCGCCGGCCATGGGGCGGAATTCTCGAACCACTGGGTGCTGGCGGTGCGCGAGCATCTCGACCGCTACCGGCAGACGATCCTTTCCGCCGTCCCGGTCGCCGCCATCGTCGGCTCGCCGCCGCGCTTCGAATGCGCGCTGGGCGCGCGCGGCCTCGGCCTGTCCGAATCGCTGCAGCGGTTCGACCGCCAGGCGGGTTATCCGATGGCCTGGTTCTTCCACATGCTGACGACGAAGTCCGTGCCGCACGCCGCGGCGGGGCTGGTGGTGGAGGACATGCAGTCGGGATTCGCGTACCTGCCCGAGCGCGATGTCGCGGTCGTGAGGGACTGGTTGCACCGGCCGTACGGGTTTTAGAGCGGCCTCCTGCGCACCACCATCGCCGAAGGCGCGAAACCGAGCCGCTCGTAGAATGCCAGCGCCGGCGCGTTGTCCTTGTCGGCAAGCAGCGTGACGCGCGTCATACCTTGCTCCGCCGCCCAGCGGCAGACATGCTCGACGAGCTTGCGGCCGAGTCCGCCGCCTCGCCATGCCTCCTTGACGATGACGTCCTCGAGCAGCAGCACGCGGCTGCCCTGTGCGGTGCTCACGGTGATCAGCGCATTCGCCATGCCGACGACTTCCTGACCGGCTCTCAGCACGAAGAGTTGCCCGAGCGCGGGAGCCTCGAGGATCAGGCGCAGGCCGCGCAGTTGCGCCTCGCGGTCGGGCTTGAAATCGGCCTCGATCGAGAACAGGGTGCCCAGCAGCCCCGCCATCGCGGGCAGGTCGCCGGCGTCGGCGAAGTCGATCGTGGCATTCATGCGGGGCCTCCGTCGTCTTCCGGTCCGAAGCATACGGCATAGTCGCAGCAGTCCGCGCAATGCGGCGACTTGCAGATCGGCACGCCGGCGCGTTCGCACATCTGGCGGTAGAAGAACTTCTTCCATTTCATGTCGCCGGTGTTGCGGGCGGCCAGGGACCCGAAGCGCGAGATCATGAAGTTCGACAAATGCCTGCGGCTGGGCAGGCCCATGTCTTGCCACAGATGGTTCTCGCCCATGGCGGCAGACGCCACCGCATAGGCGAGCCAGGCGGAAGTTTCATTCGGATGGCTGCGGTGGTCGAGCAGCAGCTGGAGCAGGTCTTCGAACTCGTCGTCGCCGCGATCGCACTCGGAGGCATGGTTCTCCAGCGCGAGGTCGACGAAGTATTCGTTGATCAATCTCTGGAAACGCGCTTCGGCAAGACCGCGGATCAGCGGAGCGCGACCGGCCTCCAGCGCCTGGCCGAGTACGCCGGCGATGACCAGCGTGTCGAGGTCGTGCGGCCGTCGCGCCAGCAGCAGGAGTTTTCTCGTGGCGTCCATGTCCATCGCAATGCAAGAACTCTGCCGCGTTGTCGATACGCTCTCCGTGGGATGCGATGTCGCACGCTTGTCGCAAACGCGACAAGCTCGACGCCCGCCAAATCAAACGATTACGCGTGGCACGCGGCTTGCGAGTAGGCGGGCATGAAGCACGCCGACATCCAAGCGCTGTTCAACGAGCCCGCCTGCAAGCACAACGACAAGGAGAAGTCGGGCTGCGCCCGACCCAAACCCGGTGCGACCGCGGGCGGCTGCGCCTTCGATGGCGCGCAGATCGCGCTGCTGCCGATCGCCGACGTCGCCCACATCGTGCACGGCCCGATCGCTTGCGCCGGCAGCTCGTGGGAGAACCGCGGCACGCGCTCGACCGGACCGCAGCTCTACCGCGTCGGCATGACGACCGACCTCACCGAGCAGGACGTGATCATGGGGCGCTCTGAGGCGCGGCTGTTCCATGCGATCAAGCAGGCGATCGACGACCATAATCCGGCGGCGGTGTTCGTCTATTCCACTTGCGTTACCGCGCTGATCGGCGACGACTTCGAAGCCGTTTGCCAGGCGGCTTCCGCACGCTACGGCTTGCCCGTCGTGCCGGTCGACGCGGCCGGCTTCTATGGCACCAAGAACATGGGCAACCGGTTCGCCGGCGAAGCGATGTTCACGCACGTGATCGGCACGCGCGAGCCGGACCCGGTGCCACTGCACGCGCAGCGTCCCGGCATCCGCGTGCATGACGTCAATCTCATCGGCGAATACAACATCGCCGGCGAGTTCTTCCACGTCGCGCCGCTGTTCGACGAATTGGGGCTGCGCATCCTGTCGACGCTTTCCGGCGACGCGCGCTTCGCCGAGGTGCAGACCATGCACCGCGCCGAGGCGACCATGGTGGTCTGCGCCAAGGCGCTGCTCAACGTCGCGCGCAAGCTGAACGAGACCTGGGGCGTGCCCTTCTTCGAAGGCAGCTTCTACGGCGTGCGCGACATGTCGAACGCGCTGCGCGAGTTCGCGCGGCTGATCGGCGACGCCGATCTCGCGGCGCGCACCGAGGCGCTGATCGCGCGCGAGGAGGCCGCGGCGAACGCTCTGCTTTCTCCGTGGCGCGAACGCCTGAAAGGCAAGCGCGTGCTGCTCTACACGGGCGGCGTGAAGTCATGGTCCATCGTTTCGGCGCTGCAGGACCTCGGCATGGAAGTCGTCGCCACGGGCACCAAGAAGTCGACCGAGGAAGACAAGGAACGCATCCGCGAACTCATGGGTCCGGACGCGCGCATGATCGACGACGGCAGCCCCAAGGCGCTGCTGTCCGCCTATCGCGACCTCTCCGCCGACATCCTGATTGCCGGCGGGCGCAACCTCTACATGGCGCTCAAGTCGCGCATCCCCTTCCTCGACATCAACCAGGAGCGCGAATTCGGCTACGCCGGCTACGCAGGCATGCCCGAACTCGCGCGGCAGCTCGCGCTGACCATCGAGAATCCCGTGTGGGAAGCGGTGCGCCGCCCTGCGCCGTGGGCGCGCGAGAACGCGGCCGGCACGCCGGTGGTGGACTGATCATGGCGCAGATCCTCAAGCGCACGAAGCCGCTGGCGGTGAATCCGCTCAAGGTCAGCCAGCCGGTCGGCGCCGCGCTGGCCTTCCTCGGCCTGCGCCACGCGATCCCCATGCTGCACGGTTCGCAAGGCTGCACGGCCTTCGGCAAGGTGTTCTTCGTGCGCCACTTCCGCGAACCGATTCCCTTGCAGACGACGGCGATGGACCACGTCTCCAGCATCATGGGCGCCGACGACAACGTCGTCACCGGACTGAAGACGATCTGCGAGAAAAGCGCGCCGGCGATCATCGGTCTGCCGACGACCGGACTGTCCGAGACGCAGGGCGCCGACATCCGGCGGCTGGTCAAGCGCTTCCGCGTCGAGCATCCGCAGTTCGATCACATCGCCGTGGTGCCGGTGAACACGCCGGACTACAGCGGTTCGCTCGAATCCGGCTTCGCCCTGGCGGTGGAGGCGATCATCGAGGCGCTCGTGCCCGAGGACACTGCCCAAGTCGGACGCCGGCGCCGCCAGGTGAACGTGCTGGCCTCCTCGGCCCTGACGCCGGGCGACATCGAGGCGCTCAAGGAATGGATCGAGGCCTTCGGGCTGCGGCCGGTGGTGCTGCCCGACCTCGGCGATTCGCTCGACGGCCATCTCGTCGACGGCGAGTTCTCGGCGCTCACCGTCGGCGGTACGCCGCGCGCCGAGATCGAGACCATGGGCGAGTCGATCGCCACGCTGGTGATCGGACGCTCGATGAGCGGCGCGGCCAACCTGCTGCGGCAGCGCACGGGCGTGCTCGACTTCCGCTTCGACCACCTGATGGGCCTCGACGCCTGCGACGCCTTCACCCATACGCTGTCCCGCCTGTCGGGCCGGCCGGTGCCGGTCGGTATCGAACGCCGGCGCGCGCAGTTGCAGGACGCCATGGTCGACACCCACTTCCAGACCGGCTTCGCGCGCGTCGCGCTGGCGCTGGAAGGCGACCTGCTGGCCGGCTTCGTCGACATGCTGAAGGGCATGGGCGCCGACATCGTCGCCGCGGTGGCGCCGGCGCGCGCCGAGGTGCTGGCCGACGTCAATTGCGATTCCGTGCAGATCGGCGACCTCGAAGACCTCGAACGCGCCGCGGCCGGCACGCAAGTCATCATTTCGAATTCCCACGCGGCGGCGAGCGCCGAGCGCCTCGGCGTTCCGCTGCTGCGCGCCGGTTTCCCGCAGTACGACTGGGTCGGCGGCTATGCGCGCGCCTGGATCGGCTATCGCGGCGGGCGCCAGACCTTGTTCGATTTCGCCAACCTCATCCTGGGCCAGCACCATGACATCCCCGCCTACCGCTCCATCTTCCGGCAAGTCGCGGAAGATGGCCCTGGCCTGGTCCGGCACTGATCCGGTGCCCGCCATGCTGAGGGTCGCGTTCGCCACCGACGACCGTGCGCGCGTGAACCAGCATTTCGGCGCGACGAAAGGCTTCGCGATCTACGCGCTCGACGGCGAGCGCGCGCGCCTCGTCGAGGCCGCCGAGTTCGCGCGCGAGTCGATGGACGGCAACGAGGAGAAATTGCCGAAGAAGATCGCGGCGCTGACCGGCTGCGCGGCGGTGTACTGCCTCGCGGTGGGCGGTTCCGCCGTGCGCCAGCTGCTGACCATCGGCGTGCAGCCGATCCGGCTCGAAGCGGAAG
>DAIDAU010000093.1 GCA_027310465.1 Rhodocyclaceae bacterium | reverse complement strand
ACGCAGGACGGCGCGGCGCTGTCGCGGGTGACGCCGCTGGATTCGGCCTCTCGCGTCGACGAGATCGCTCGGATGCTGGGCGGCGTGAGGATCACCGACACCACGCGCGAGCATGCGCGGGAGATGCTGGGGCTGGCCGGCTGAAGCAACCGGCCTACCGCGGCGCCTTCTTGTTCGGGCAATCGTCCTTCAGACAATCGACGTACAGGTAGAGCGCGTGGTCGGCGACGGCGAAGCCCTGCTCGGCGGCGATGCGCGCCTGGCGCTTTTCGATCTCGGCGTCGTAGAACTCGACGACCTTGCCGCACTGCAGGCAGACGAGGTGGTCGTGGTGCTTGCCTTCGTTGAGCTCGAACACCGCCTTGCCGCTTTCGAAATGGTGGCGCGTCAGGAGGCCCGCCTGTTTGAATTGCGTCAGCACGCGATAGACGGTGGCCAGGCCGACGTCCGTGCCCTGCGCGGCCAGCATGCGGTACACGTCCTCGGCGGCGAGGTGGCGGACGCCGGATTCGGCCCGGGCGTGCTGGAACAACTCGAGGATCTTGAGCCGCGGCAGCGTGGCCTTGAGGCCGATGTTCTTCAGGTCTTGAGGGTTGGACATGGCGGGACGAGGCGGACAATGGCCTTATGATATAGTCTTCGCGCCCGTTTGAGACAGGGCGTTCAGCCCGAAGACCACCTATATGACCAAGTGCGCCAGCCTCCTTCTCGTTCCCCTGCTCGCGGCATGCTCGAGCATGCCGGACACGGAGGGAATCGGGTCGGGCATCTCCAAGGCGCTCGACATTTCGCCCTATCTGCATCCCTACCGCATCGACGTGCGCCAGGGAAACCTGGTGACCCAGGACATGGTGGCGCAGCTCAAGCCGGGGCTGACCAAGGACCAGGTCCGTTTCATCCTCGGTACGCCGATGTTGACCGACATCTTCCACGCCGATCGCTGGGATTACGTCTATCGGCTGCAGACCGGGGCCGGTGAAGTCACGCAGCGCCGCCTCGCCGTGTTCTTCGAGGACGGCAAGCTGGCGCGCCTCGGCGGCGACGTCGTCGGCGACAGCGGCGTCGCAACCGCCGCCGCACCGAAGCCGCCGACGCGCGTCATCGAGATCAAGCCGCGTCAGCCGGGCAAGCCCGAGCCTGAGATCGGGTCGTCGTCGCCTGCGCCGCAGGGCGGGGCGATGTCCGGCTCGCACAGCCATTGACGAACATGGGAATGAAGAAGATTCGATTTGCCATCGCGGGCAGCGGCGGTCGCATGGGCCGTACGCTGATCGAAGCCGTCCTCGCCGCGCCCGACGCCGAGCTCGCCGCGGCGCTCGAAATGCCGGGCAGTCCTTTCATCGGCAGGGATGCCGGGGAGTTCGTCGGTGCGCCGTGCGGCGTGATCGTCGGTGACGACATCGACGCGGCGCTGGCGCAATCCGATTGCCTGATCGACTTCACGCGCCCCGAGGGCACGCTCAAGCATCTGGAAACGTGCCGCAAGCACGGCACCCACGCCGTGATCGGCACGACGGGCTTCACCACCGAGCAGAAGCTGCAGATCCAGGACTTCTCGCGCGACATTCCGATCGTCTTCGCGCCCAACATGGCGGTGGGCGTCAATGCCGTGTTCAAGCTGCTCGACGTCGCCGCGCGCATCCTCAACGAAGGCTACGACGTCGAGGTGATCGAGGCGCACCATCGCCACAAGGTCGACGCGCCTTCCGGCACGGCGCTGCGGATGGGCGAGGTCGTGGCGGCCGCGCTGGGCCGCAACCTGGCCGACTGCGCGGTGTATGGCCGCGAAGGCCACACCGGGGAGCGCCCGGCCGCGCAGATCGGCTTCGCCACCGTGCGCGGCGGCGACATCGTCGGCGATCACACGGTCCTCTTCGCCGGCACCGGCGAGCGCATCGAGATCACCCACAAGTCGGCAAGCCGCATGCCCTACGCCCAAGGCTCGCTGCGCGCCGCGCGCTTCATGTGCGGCAAGGCCAAGGGCCTGTTCGACATGCAGGACGTCCTCGGGCTGCGCTGATCGGGTATAATCACGCGGTTTGCCTGCGGGTATGGCCCGCAGCGCGTGAGTCGATCAGGAGCCTCCGATGTCCCAGTTTCCGCCCGCCATTCTTGCTTTAGCTGACGGGACGGTCTTTCGGGGCAAGGGCATCGGGGCGACGGGCAGCTCGGTCGGTGAGGTGGTGTTCAACACCGCCATGACCGGCTACCAGGAAATCCTCACCGATCCCTCCTACTGCCGCCAGATCGTCACCCTGACGTACCCGCACATCGGCAACACCGGCATCAACCGCGAGGACTGCGAATCCACGAAGGTGTTCGCGGCCGGCCTCGTGATCCGAGACCTGCCGCTGGTGGCTTCCAATTTCCGCTCCGAGCAGACGCTTTCCGACTACCTGAAGGCCGAGAACGTTGTCGCCATCGCCGACATCGACACCCGCAAGCTGACGCGCATCCTGCGCGAGACGGGCGCCCAGGCCGGCTGCCTGATGACGGGCGAGAAGGTCGACGCCGACGCCGCAGTCGCCCAGGCGCGCGCCTTTCCCGGCCTCGCCGGCATGGACCTGGCGAAGGTCGTGTCGGTCGACCGCAGCTACGAGTGGCGCGAGGGCGAATGGCGCCTTGGCCAGGGCTACCTCGCGGAAAGGAGCCCGAAGTTCCGCGTCGTCGCCTACGATTTCGGCGTCAAGCGCAATATCCTGCGCATGCTGGCCGAGCGCGGCTGCCACCTGACGGTGGTGCCGGCGCAGACGCCGGCCAAGGATGTGCTGGCGATGAACCCGGACGGGGTTTTCCTCTCCAACGGCCCCGGCGACCCGGAGCCTTGCGACTACGCCATTGCTGCGATCCGCGAATTCCTCTCGCGCCGCCTGCCGACCTTCGGCATCTGCCTCGGCCACCAGTTGATGGGCCTGGCGGCCGGCGGCAAGACGCTGAAGATGAAGTTCGGCCACCACGGCGCCAACCACCCGGTCAAGGATCTCGAGACCGGCCAGGTGCTGATCACCAGCCAGAATCACGGCTTCGCCGTCGATCCGAAGACGCTGCCGGCGAGCGTCAAGGTCACTCACGTCTCGCTGTTCGACGGCAGCCTGCAGGGGATGACCTGGACCGACCGCCCGGCCTTCTGCTTCCAGGGCCACCCCGAGGCGAGCCCCGGCCCGCACGACCTCAGTTACCTGTTCGACCGCTTCATCAAGTCGATGGAGCAGAAATAAGATGCCCAAGCGTACAGACATCCAGAGCATCCTCATCATCGGCGCCGGCCCGATCATCATCGGCCAGGCGTGCGAGTTCGACTATTCCGGCGCGCAAGCCTGCAAGGCCCTGCGCGACGAGGGCTACAAGGTCATCCTGGTCAATTCGAACCCAGCGACCATCATGACCGATCCGGGCACGGCCGACGTCACCTACATCGAGCCGATCACCTGGCAGGTCATCGAAAACATCATCGCCAAGGAGCGCCCCGACGCGGTGCTGCCGACCATGGGCGGCCAGACGGCGCTCAACTGCGCGCTCGACCTCGCGCGCCACGGCGTGCTCGACAAGTACGGCGTCGAGATGATCGGCGCCTCGAAGGAGGCCATCGACAAGGCCGAGGACCGCGAGAAGTTCAAGCAGGCGATGACCAGGATCGGCCTGGGTTCCGCGCGTTCCGGCATCGCCCACAGCATGGAAGAGGCGCTGCAGGTCCAGGGGGCGATCGGCTTCCCGGCGATCATCCGCCCGTCCTTCACGCTCGGCGGCACGGGCGGCGGCATCGCCTACAACATGGAAGAGTTCGTCGAGATCTGCAAGCGCGGTCTCGAAGCCTCGCCGACCAAAGAGTTGCTGATTGAAGAGTCACTGCTGGGTTGGAAAGAGTACGAGATGGAGGTCGTGCGCGACACGCACGACAACTGCATCATCGTCTGCTCGCTCGAGA
>DAIDAU010000087.1 GCA_027310465.1 Rhodocyclaceae bacterium | reverse complement strand
GTCATGAACCATGTGATCGAGCATCTGCACGAGCCCTTGGCGACCCTGGCGGAATGCCGCAGGCTGCTTCGTCGGGGAGGGCGCCTGGTGTTGGTGACGCCGAATACGTCGAGCCTTTGGCACCGGATGTTCGGCGAGGCGTGGATGCATTTGGACCCGCCGCGGCATCTGCAGCTGTATTCTCCGGCGGCGTTGCGGCAGCTGGCCGCGTCGGCCGGCTTCGACGTGCGCGAGTGCCGCACGTCGATTCGCGACGCGAACGGCGTGTACCTGGGCAGCAGGGCCATCAGAAGAGCCGGCCGGCATCGGATGGAGGAGCGCGTCTCCAGGGGCGCGCGCCTGCTGGCGGCGGCCATGCAGCTTTTCGAGGCGGCAGTCCATCTCGTCGATCGGCAAGCCGGCGAGGAGATCGTCGTGATCGCGGAGCGGCCTGACAAATGACTATGCAGGCTGGACCGAGCATCGCGGTGATCGTCGTCAACTACAACAGCGGGACGATGCTGGCCCGCTGCCTGGAGGCCTTGTCCAGGCAGACGTGGGCCAACTTCAGGACCATCGTCGTCGACAATGCCAGTGCGGACGGTTCGGCCGACGTGGCCGAGGCGCATTCCCCTCGCGTTGAACTGGTTCGCGCCGGGGGCAACCTCGGCTTCGCTGCCGGCAACAACCTGGCGTTGCGAATGGCCGGCGATTGCGACTGGATCGCGCTGCTCAACCCGGACGCCTTCCCGGCCCCCGACTGGCTCGAGCGCCTGGCGGCAGCCGCGGCGGCGCACCCCGACTTCCAGTTCTTCGGCTGCCTGATGCGCGCGGCGGACGCGCCGGGGCTGCTGGATGGCACTGGCGATGTCTATCATGTGAGCGGCTTCTCCTGGCGCCGCGACCACGGCGTCGCCGTCGAGCGCGCTCATGCGACGCCCGGCGAGATCTTCGGTCCGTGCGCGGCAGCCGCCCTCTACTCGCGCGCCGCCCTCGACGAAGTGGGCGGATTCGACGAAAGCTACTTCTGCTACCACGAGGACGTGGACCTCGCGTTCCGCCTGCGGCTGCGGGGCTACCGGTGCTGGTACGAGCCTACGGCCATCGTCGATCACATCGGCTCGGGCATCTCGGGCAAACGGAGCAGCTTCTCGACCTACTACGGCCATCGGAATCTCGTGTGGACTTACGTGAAGGACATGCCATTCCTCCTGCTGTTCTGCCTGCTCCCTGTGCACCTGGCCTTCACGCTGATCAGCTTCGCCGTCTGCGCGCTCCGCGGGCAGGCTCGCATCCTGCTCCAGGCAAAGGTCGACGCCATCAAGGGCCTCGGCGCCGTATGGCGCGTGCGGCGGCAGATCCAGGCATCACGCAAGATCGGCAGCCTTGAGTTGCTGGGTGTCATGTCCATTCGCCTGCGAGCGGCGGACGAACGGCAGCCTTCAAGGAAAGGTCCATGACGGAAAGGGTTGAAGCGGTCGTCATCGGCGCCGGCGTCGTCGGGCTGGCCTGCGCGCGGGCTCTGGCCCGCGCCGGCAAGGAAGTGATCGTCCTCGAGCGGCACGATGCCTTCGGCACGGAGATCAGCGCGCGCAACAGCGAGGTCATCCATGCCGGCATCTACTATCCGACGGCCTCCCTCAAGGCCCGCCTCTGCGCCGCCGGGCGCAAGCAGCTGTATGAGTTCTGCGCGCAGTACGGCGTCAGCCACCGCCGCTGCGGCAAGCTGATTGTCGCAACTTCAGCCGGCCAGGAAGAGCGGCTCGCCGATATTCGCAGGCGCGCCGAAGCGAACGGCGTCGACGACTTGCGCAGCCTGACGGCGGCCGAGGCGAGGGCGCTGGAGCCGGAGTTGCGCTGCACCGGCGCGTTGCTGTCCCCGTCGACGGGGATCGTCGACAGCCACGGCCTGATGCTGGCGCTCCTGGGCGATGCGGAGCAACGCGGCGCGGTGCTGGCGCTGCGCAGCCCGGTGCTCTCCGCCTCGGCTCGTGACGAGGGGATCCAACTGGTGGTGGGAGGAGAGTCCTCCATCTCGCTTGCCGCCGATATTGTCGTGAATGCGGCCGGACTCTCGGCGCCGATGGTGGCAAGGAGCATCGCAGGCTTCCCGACTCAGCATGCGCCGTCGGCGTATTTTGCCAAGGGCAACTATTTCTCCCTGTTCGGCAAGGCGCCCTTCTCTCACCTGATCTACCCGGTTCCCGAGCCGGGAGGGCTCGGCGTGCACCTGACCCTCGATCTCAACGGCCAGGCGCGCTTCGGCCCCGACGTGGAATGGGTCGATGAGATCAGCTACGAAGTCAGCGCAGAGCGCGGCGAGCGTTTCTACGGCGAAGTGCGCAAGTATTGGCCGGGGCTGGCCGATGGCAAGCTGCAGCCCGCCTACGCCGGGGTGCGGCCCAAGATCGCCGGCCCGGGCGCCGGCGACGCCGATTTCGTCATCCAGGGGCCACGTGAGCACGGTGTGGCAGGGCTGGTCAACCTGTTCGGCATCGAGTCGCCGGGGCTGACGTCGTGCCTGGCGATCGGCGATATGGCTTGTCACTTGTTGAGTTAAGAGGTCTTCGCGCCGATGACTCACGAATCCTTAAGTGGATAGCCAATGGTTGCTGCTTGACGTAGGACACTTGACCCGGAGCCATGATGCAGCCATGCCTTTTTGCCGCGCGCGGTAGCATCTGTCATTGGCGCCAAGGGAGTTAGCGATCAGGATTGGGGCCGACAGGTTGTGTGCCATTGGACGCCATCCAATGGCACCATGGGCCCGACGGATTCTAGTAGCGGAGTGCCGATTGCTTTTCAGGCATGTCCTTAAATGGACCAAGTCTTTCGCGTTTCATAAATTCGACCCTGCTCTTGATTGGTTCATATCCACCGGGGTAGATATGTTCAAGGCCAAACTTCTCCGCCGCGGTGAACTGAGGAGCATGTAAGAGGCCCATCCTGGCATCCTCACGAACCCAGCGGTAGGTTTCGAATTCTTTCACGTTGTCCGAGTTGAAACTTCTGTCGATTGCAAGCAACCACGCCATCGCGAATAGTAAGGCTGAAATTGCGCGAATCACCCGTGGCGAGTTTGGCCATTCGATCCGCAGCGGGAGCGCTGCGGTCCGCCAGTGATGGCAGTACATTAGGCGGGCCATTCCATAGCTAACAGAGAGTATCAATAAGCCTGCATAAGGGATGTATCTGTCGGTCAAAGCCTGTTCAGCGCCATACGCGCCCTCTCTGCCAATGGCGGTGAGCAGCGCAGTGCCGATAGAAAAGCAGCCAATGAATACGAAGAATTGATCCGCCTCCCCGATAATTCTGACTCCTGCCTTGAGTAGCTTGCCAATTGAGAACACGAGGTTTGCCGCAAATAGAATCATCAAGGTTGCACCGCCGACAACTGCATACCTGACATTCTTCATACTGACGCCAACACCGAGGTACGCGCACACGTATCTTGCGAACTCAATTGGCCCATGCCCGAACAGACTAATGTCTATTCCCAACTTCCTTCGAGACAAAAGCAAGACCATCAATGCAAGTTGAACGCTAGCTGTTGTAGAAACCGCAAGCCACACTCTGCGCCTAGATTCCCGAAACTTGATTCCACCGATCAGGATGGTCATTACAAGCATGGCAAGTCCGTCGATGCTTGTTAGAAGAGCTAACTGATTTAGGACGACTACAAGCAATCCCTCAAACCAAGTCACGTCCTCTTGCGACAATACCTTGAGCGCGGCGACGCACAAAAGTATCGTTAGATAGATGTATATCGACATTCCCCACAGGTAGACGCCGACCGGCTGAAGCGAAAAATTGACTATCGACGTGAGGGAGAGAACAAGAATCCTCCCCGTCGAGTTCAGGGGGCTGTCGCGAACTACGCTCAGAATTAGAAGAAAGGTGACCAGTACGAAGCCCAAATTCAAAAAATGAAGAAATGAGAAATTTAGGCCAGTCGCATGAGCTACAAGCAACATGATTAGACGTGGTATGACTATGACATGGTCGCCACTTTCAGACCAAAGCAGTTCGAGACCGAACGAACCATCGCCCTTTAGCTTTTGGAGTAACGGAACAATGAACTCCCACTCATCCCAATGCGGAACGTTGACGCTATTTCGATATACCAAATAGAAGAGAACGAGCGGCGGCAATACCGTAAGGATGCGAAGCGCTCCGTAGGTCGATTGGCGAAATAGATGAACGAACCTGTTAATGAACAAAATAGGTGACTCCTTTGATGGCTGCTCCAGTCTTCGCATCCTCGAGAATCCCAATGAATTAGGCCTCTAGGACCGCTTCTTCCCGCCGACGCAGACTTTGTTAGTTGCAGCCATTTGCGAGGCAATCTGCGGGCGGGTGAGCAATCGGACAATTACACAACCAGAACAAGCGGGGACTCTTGAGCGCCAGTTGTCAGTCTCTTTCCGAGCCTGTGCCGATAACGTTCCATCGGAACTTCCACGAAAAGTGCCAACAACACCGCGAGCACTAGACAGCCGCCGTAGTACAAGAGAGCTTGGTAAGCGGAATGGTGGCGGACAAGCAAGGGCTCTACCAGATAGTCGTACCCAAATACTGTCTGCATCCAGACAAAATGGACCAGATAGACTGGATAAGACATGTCCCCAATGACGGTATCAATCTTGCGCCATACGACGGGGAGACGACTGCTGAGCTCAAAGCAAAACGGAATGCTAGCGATCAGGAGCAGAATCTTTGCATACCCATAATTTTCAGGGTGCAGCCGAAAACAGATTGCACCTAGCATTAGAAATGCGACCAAAGTAAGCAATGTATTGGCGGCATTTCGGGTTGCGTACAAATGGTAGCAGGCTGCGCCCGTCAGAAAGAATGGAAGACTGGACCCGAATTCGAATGGGTACGTGGCATTCGGAAGAAGGGCACAAAGCAGCAGCACGGTCGCCACTAACTCGGCACGGCGCACGATAAACGGAGCGAGTACATAGAACAGCACTTCCACGCCGATTGACCAGGCCTGACCGAGCACATTGAACAACAAACCGCGAATATCGCCGGCCATCTTGGCCCCCGCAACAAACTCCCCCGTTGGCGGCCGGTACCAGATGTTGCGCAATGCGTCCTGGGAAATCGTAGTTAGATTGGAGAAGACGATAATCGCCTTCGACTGTAGTGAAGCTTCCGAAAAGTTATCAACGATGTTCTTCCATGGATCCCCGATGTCGCCAAATCCGATTCCGAGCCCCGCATGGCCGAGCCAGCCACAAAGAACTGTTATACCTAGCACGATTAGGTAGCTAGGATAGATCCGCAGGGCACGATTAAGCCAAAACGACAGCAGCCAGTGACCGGAGCGATATCGACTGCCGCACAGCGTGGCAGCTATCAAGAATCCGGACACCGCAAAGAACACAAGCACGGATCTTGGCCCGCCGAACAGCGTAATGCCGTATGGCGGCCCGTACGGTGGAAACAGCGTATGGCCGGCGGCTACGGAAAGTGCGAGGAAGAGTCGGAGAATCCCCATGGCAGAAATGGCCGTCAGCTCTTTGAGTCAGCCGACTCGTTTCGATAGAAGGTTGATGCCAGCAACTCCGGCGCTGCCGGTAACTAGTACACTCACGAACAGCACCGATTGCATTCTCGATTGTTTGCAGTACCCAGGTCGGCGTTCGCCAAGTCCATGAGGTGATCGTGCGCCTGCCGAATTCTACCTAGATATCTTTTTACCAACTCAAGAGAAGCGGAAAGCCTTGATTAGCGTCTCCCTCGTCAGCCACGGCCACGGCGGAATGGTCGAACGTCTTGTGGCGCAGCTTCGCAATTGTCCGGAAGTCGGCCAGGTCGTCTTGACGCGCAACATTCCGGAGGCATCGCCGATAGCGGCCGACAGCCTCGTGGAGATCAGCGACAACGATCTGCCGAAGGGCTTTGGCGCTAACCACAATGCCGCATTTTGGCGCTGTCGGCAGCCGTTCTTCTGCGTGCTCAACCCGGATATCCAGCTGCAGGGCAACCCCTTCCCCGTGCTGCTGGCATGTCTGGAAAAGGAAGGCGCCGCGCTGGCGGCGCCCCTGATTCTGGCTCCGGGCGGGGAGGTCGAGGATAGCGTTCGGCACTTTCCGACAATTCGCTCATTGCTGCGCAAGGCCATGGGCGGGGCGGACGGGCGCTATGTCGTGGCCGCTGGACAGCCGCCGTTCTCGCCCGACTGGGTGGCCGGCATGTTCATGCTGTTCAAGGCGCAGGAGTTCGCGCGGATCGGCGGCTTCGATGAGCGGTACTTCCTCTACTACGAGGATGTAGACATCTGCCGGCGGCTCTCGCGGGCGGGCATGAGCGTAGTCGCCTGCCCCTCGGCATCGGCGATCCACGATGCGCGGCGGGCAAGTCGCCGCAATCTTCGCCACCTGCGCTGGCACTTGGCCAGCATGGCGCGCTACCTATGGGAGGCCAAGTGACACGCTGCCGCGCGGCTTCGATCGCATGACGGCGCTGGTGACGGGCGCAACGGGCTTCATCGGTCGGCGTTTGCTAGGCCCGGGCGCTCGGGCGCTCGTGCGCGCCGCGGGTGCCTTGCCTGGCGCGGTCGTCGGCGACCTCGATGACCCCGCGTCGCTGCGCGCCGCCTGCGAAGGCATCGACAGCATCTTCCATTGCGCCGGCTATGCCCACGCCTTTTCCTCTTCCGATCCGAAAGCCCATTGGCGGATCAACTTCGAAGGGACTCGCAACCTGCTTGAGGCTGCGGCCGGCGCCGGCGTCCGCGGTTTCGTGTTCCTGTCCACCGTCAAGGCCATGGCCGAGCCGGGCGACGCCTGCGTCGACGAGGATTGGCCCGGCGAGCCCGCCACGCCTTATGGTTGCGCCAAACGTGCCGCCGAAGCGGCGGTGCTTGAGATGGGCGCGAAATGCGACATGCACGTAGTGAACCTGCGCTTGGCGATGGTCTATGGCCGCGGAGGGCGCGGCAACCTGGAGCGCATGGCCCAGGGCATCGTGGCCGGCTGGTTTCCGCCCTTGCCCGAGACGGGGAATCGCCGCTCCCTGGTGCACGTGGACGACGTCGTCGCGGCGATGTACCGCGTAGCGGATGCGCCCGAGGCCAGGGGCAGGACCTACATCGTGGCGGACTCCCGGGCCTACTCGGGTCGCGAGATATACGATGCAATCCGCTTGGCGGTGGGCAAGACGCCCGCGTCCTGGCGGATGCCGGCGGGATTGCTGCGCGGCGGTGCGAGATTGGGCGATGCACTCGAGGCTCTGCTCGGTCGGCCGTTGCCGTTGAATTCGGAAGCGATGGAGCGGCTGTTGGGCTCCGCCTGCTATTTGCCCGCGCGCATCGAGCGCGATTTGGGCTGGCGTGCCCGCACCGGCCTCACCGATGGTCTGCACGAAATGCTTGGGCAAGGTTTTGCTGGCAAGACGACGCCAGACCCGCGATAATTGCGCTTCGATGAAGATTCATTTGGTATTTCTTTCGTTCGTGCTTTCCTGGAGCGTCATCGCGCTGCGCCTGCGCTTCGCGGACCGAGGTCTCGACCGCCCCAACGAGCGCTCCCTCCACGAGCGGCCGACGCCCCACGGGGGCGGGCTCGGCATCGTCCTGGCGATGCTGGCGACAGGGGTGTGGCTGGGCGTGCCCGCCACTCTGGTGGCGGCGATCCTCAGCTTGGCGCTGCTGTCGCTGCTCGACGACGTGCGGCACCTACCGTTCTGGCTGCGGCTGATCGTGCACCTGGGCGCGGCGGCGGCCGTCTGCATGCTCTTGGGTCTACCAGCCTGGCTTTGGCCCGTCGGTACGCTGGCCATCGCCTGGATGACGAACCTTTACAACTTCATGGACGGCGCCGACGGCTTGGCCGGCAGCCAGGGCGCTGTGGGCTTCGCCGCTTACACTTTGGGATTCGTCTTGGCCGGGGAGCAGTTGCTGGCGATTTGGTGCGCATCGATCGCCGCCTCCTGCCTGGGCTTCCTGCGCTTCAACTGGCCCCCGGCACGGATCTTCATGGGCGATGTGGGGTCCATCCCCTTGGGTTTTCTGGCCGGTACCCTGGGCTTGTGGGGCGCATGGCGCGACATCTGGCCCCTGTGGTTTCCGCTGCTCGTCTTTTCGCTTTTCCTGCTTGACGCCACCGTTACTCTGTGGCGGCGTTCCCGAGAGGGCCGACGACTTTGGGAAGCTCATCGCGACCATTATTACCAGCGCATGGTACGCATGGGTTTGGGGCATCGCGGCACGACCCTGCGGTGGCTAGGACTGATGCTGGCCGCAGCGGTACTAGCGGTTGCTATGCTTGCAGTTTCCTTCCCGATGGCAGGTTTTTTCGGGGCTGCAGCTTTCGGCGTGATCCTGGTGACTCTGGGCCGCCGTATCGACGGACGCTGGGTTGCCCTCCAGCGCGCAGGTGGGAAATGAACGGCCGGGCCTTGATCGCCTTCACACACGATGTCGTTGTCGCCGTGGTGACGTGGTATGGCGCATACTGGATACGCTTCAACTTCGAGATTCCGCCTGCGTTCCTCGACGGAGCGACCCGAGCGCTCGTCTGGTTGGTGCCACTCTACGCTACGGTCTATTACGCGACCGGCCTCTATCGGGGCATCTGGCTGTATGCGAGCTTAGGCGACCTGCGGCGTCTGCTGATTTCGGCAAGCATAGGTGGGGCGACGATGACTGGCTTGGTTCACATGGGGCAGTTGATCGAAATTCCGCGCTCTGTACTGCTGCTTCACCCCATTCTCTTGTTGCTTGTCATGGGTGGGGATCGCTTTGTCTATCGGGCGTGGAAAGACGGCCACCTGTTCGGCACCGCACGCGAAGGCCAATCCGTCCTGGTGATCGGTGCGGGCAGCGCAGGAGCTGGTCTGCTCAAGGAACTTGCCCGAAGCCCTCAGTGGCGGGTCGTTGGGTTGCTTGATGATGACCCCGGAAAGTATGGTCGCCGTATCGGGGATATTCCGATCCTTGGGCCGATTGAGGACGTTATCGACCATGCCCGAAAATTAGCAGTTACGCACGCCATCATCGCCATGCCTTCAGCTTCGGCGGCACAGCGCCGGCGTGCGGCGGAACTTGCGACCTCGGCCGGATTAGCAGTGCTGACAGTACCGGTCTATGACGATATTCTTTCTGGGCGCGTCGCCGTCTCTCAGGTGCGAAAGGTTGAGTTGGAGGACCTCCTTGGTCGGGAGCAAGTCCAACTCGACGACGCGGGACTACATCTGCTCTTGGAGGGAAAGACTGTCCTGATCACGGGCGCAGGTGGCTCCATTGGCTCTGAGCTAGCGCGGCAGATCGCCCGGTTCTCGCCAAAATTGCTCGTCTTCTACGAGCTTTCCGAATTTGCGCTCTACCGCATCGAGCAAGAGTTTGCGGGAAGTTCTATCGCTTGCGTTGTCGGAGACGTGAAGGATTCGGCCCGTCTCGATGAACTGTTCGCACGGTACCGACCCGACGTGATCTTCCACGCTGCGGCCTATAAGCACGTGCCGATGATGGAGAACCAGAATGCCTGGGAGGCGGTGCGGAATAACGTCCTCGGCACCTATCGCGTGGCGCATGCGGCCATGGCGCACGGCGCGAGCGAGTTTGTGCTCATCTCTACGGACAAGGCGGTGAATCCTACTAACGTCATGGGGGCGACCAAACGCTTGGCGGAGATGATCTGCCAATTTATGCAGCGGCAGGCGCCGGCGACCCGCTTTGTTACTGTGCGCTTCGGCAATGTTCTTGGCTCCTCAGGCAGCGTCATCCCGAAGTTTCGGGAGCAGATCGCAGCCGGCGGACCGGTTACTGTTACCCATCGGGACATCATCCGATACTTTATGCTGATTCCGGAGGCCGCCCAGTTGGTACTGCAAGCCGGCCTCATGGGAAACGGAGGCGAGATTTTTGTGCTCGATATGGGAGAGCCCGTGAAAATCGTCGATTTGGCCCGAGACCTGATTCGGCTCTCGGGCTTCAGTGAGGACGATATCCGAATCGAATTTACCGGCTTGCGTCCTGGTGAGAAGCTTTACGAGGAGTTGCTTGCAGATGGAGAGGCCACGCTGCCGACGCCGCATCCGAAGCTCCGAATCGCGAAACCGCAGGCCGTCCTGGATGCCGAATGGCTTTACGCGCTGCAATCCTGGCTGGAACAGTCCGTATGCGTAGAGGAAGACGTCAGGAGGACGCTGCGAACCTTCGTTCCTGAATACCATCCCACCACAGCTTGATGGTTGTCATAGCACCAGGGCAATTGCTGAAGCTCGGGTAGACTTCGCCCATGGCTACTTACGCTATCGGCGACATCCAAGGCTGCTACGATCCGCTGCGCCGCCTACTCGATTACATCGGCTTCGACCCTGCCTCCGACTGCCTTTGGTTCGTAGGCGATCTCGTTAACCGAGGACCACAGTCACTGGAGGTGCTGCGCTTCGTCCGTGCGCTGGGGGGCGCTGCCACGGTTGTGCTCGGCAATCACGACCTTCATCTCGTCATGCAGGCCGATGGTTACGGCAAGGCGAATTCGGAAGATACCTTGTCCACGGTGCTTGCCGCATCGGACGGCAACGAACTGGTGACTTGGCTGCGGCGCTGCCCGCTGTTTTACGTCGAAGGCGAATACGCGATGGTGCACGCTGGCGTGATGCCGATGTGGTCGGTCGAGCTGGCGCGACGGTTATCGGATGAGGTCCACGAAGCCCTCATAGCGCAGAACTACCGCGACTTCCTTGCACGCATGTGGGGCTCAGAGCCGGAGGCATGGTCCGATGGTTTGACGGGATGGGACCGGCTGCGTGTGATCGTCAATGCAATGACACGCATGCGCTACTGCCGTCCCGACGGCAGCATGGAGCTTCGTGCGCCGGGTGCAAAGGCTCCGCCGGAACGCGGTCCAGCGAGTTGTGTGCCGTGGTTCGACATGCCAGGACGCGCCAGCGCCGACCATACGATCATCTGCGGTCACTGGTCGGCGCTCGGGTTCAGGCAGTCAGAGAACCTGATCGCGCTCGACTCGGGCTGTCTATGGGGAGGCAGCCTGACCGCAGTGCGGTTGGAAGACCGACGCGTGTTCCAGTTGCCGTGCGTTCGTCAGGTCGAGCCGCACGGTTGGGAGTGACTTGACGCCTCGGCCTTAGCGGTCAGTGAGAAACCCGCGTCGCCCCATGCCCCGATAGCACCCGCACCCGCTCTCCCGGACGGAACGCCTCGTCAGCCTCCTGCGTCACCGCAATCATCTGCCCGCTGTCGAGCTTGATCGTGATCTCGAGCCCGGCTTTCTTGCTGACGTGCTCCTCGATTGCATTTCCCGCAACGCCGCCCGCCACCGCACCGAGTATCGCGCCGACGTTGCTGCCGCGCCCGCCGCCGACATTGCTGCCGGCGATGCCGCCGATGGCGCCGCCGGCCAGCGCGCCCACCGGCGTCTTGTCGCCTTCGATCGTCACCTGCCGCACGCTTTCGACGACGCCCATGCGGACCGTCATTTCGCCGCGCGCTTGCGACTGGGAATAGCTCGATCCGGGTTGGCTGCCGGCGCAGCCGGCCAGCGCCAGAGCGGCTGCGGAAAGAAACGCCATGCTACGAATGCTGATCATCAGTTGTCCTCTTGCCTTTTACAGAGTTTCGCCGAACGCGGCCTGGAAGCGTTGCGCGATTTCCACCCGCGTCGTCTTGTGGTTCTGGCCGCCGCGATGCGCGATCTTGATCGAGCCCATCAAGGAGGCCAGACGCCCCGTCTTCAGCCACGGCCATTCTTGCGCAATGCCGTACAGCAGACCGGCACGATAAGCATCGCCGCATCCCGTCGGATCCACCACGTCGTCCGGTTTAACGCTCGGGATGGCGAAGCGTTGACCGGCGGCGTAAATCTCCGATCCGTTTGCTCCCAGGGTTACGATAAGCGCCTTCACCTCGCCGGCCAGATTCTCGATGGTCTGCCCAGTCCGTTCCGCCAGCAGCTTTGCTTCGTAGTCATTGACCGTGCAGTAATCGGCGAGTTTCAGGAAGTCCAGCAGTTCAGGGCCGTCGAACATCGGCAGTCCCTGGCCCGGATCGAAGATGAACGGAATGCCCGCCGCGTGCAGATCGCGTGCATGTTCGAGCATGCCCTCGCGGCCGTCGGGGGCGACGATGGCGAGCTTGACGCCGGTCGCGTCGGCGATCCGGTTCGCATGCGAATGACCCATGGCGCCGGGATGGAAAGCGGTGATCTGATTGTCGTCGAGGTCGGTGGTGATGAATGCCTGCGCGGTGAAGGTGCCTGAAATTTCCCTGACATGGTGCGCATCGAGTTCGAGATGCCGCAGGCGTTGCCTGTAGGGACCGCTGTCGTCGCCGACGGTCGCCATGATGAGCGGATCGCCGCCGAGCAGCCGCAGGTTGTAAGCGATGTTGCCGGCGCAGCCGCCGTACTCCCGGCGCATGTCGGGAACCAGGAAGGCGACGTTCAGGATGTGGATCTGCTCGGGGAGGATGTGGTTCTTGAAGCGGTCGTGGAACACCATGATGGTGTCGTAGGCGAGCGAACCACAGATCAGGGTCTTCGACATGATGGGCAATCAGGGATAGAAAAGATAAAGTTGGTAGCCGGCAGCCGGAAGGCCGCCGGCGTCGAGGGAAAGGTTTATCGCGGTTTCGCCGCCCGCGGCGAAACCCGCGCCGACGTCGGTCTTCGCGGGCAGGTAATCCGCAGGCGCCAGGACGCGCCGCACCAGCGCCTTGTCTGCCGTATCGGTCAAGGTGAGCTCCATATCCGGATACTGCTGGACGAACGGCGCTCGGTTCTTCAATGTCGCCGAAAGCGCGAGCTTGCTGCCGGTTTCAGGCGCTAGGCTGGAAGCCTCGATGCCGACAAGTTCCGGCTTGCGCGGCAGCGGCACCTCGCATCCGAGCGGAGCGCAAACGGAACTCAACATCGGTTTGGCCGCCGGGTAAAGGACGGAAATTTCCGTGCGGTAATGGACGGCCGCCTGCATCAGGAGCACGAGCATCGCGGCGATGCTGCCGAGTGCCCACGCCCAAGTGCGCGGCTCATGCAGCAAAGGTTCCAGCAGGGGCGCGGACGGTGTCAAGGCTACTTCCCGCGCGGGTGTCGCAGCCATTTCCCGCGCGGGCAGTTCCGGCTTGCTCGCACTCGGCGCCTGGGCCGGTTCCGCTTCCTTGTTGGCCGTCGCCTCCGGCTCCTCGCGTGTTGGGAGGCCAACCTCCTTTTCCGTTGCCGGTGCGGATGTCTCGTGGAGTTCCTTGCCCGTGGGCTCCAGCGACACGGGCTCGTCCGCGACGGCTTCTTCAACGACCTCCTCGGCGCGAATCGGCGCGGGCTGGGGAGTGGCCTCGATCAGCGTATCGAGCGCATTGAAGACATCGTTGCAATGTCCGCACCGCACGCGGCCATGGCGCGCCTTCAACTGTTCGGGAGTGACGCGGAACGTCGTCGAGCAGCGCGGGCAGCGCGTCAGCACGGCGGACGGCTCCCTTCCAGCCGGACCCAGCCCTCGTGGGCCGCGCCGACATGGAGGTCGAGCCACGGCGCATAGGCGTCGATGACCTGCTGCGCCTGGGTCTCCAGCACACCGGAGAGGGCGATGCGCCCGCTGGCGGCGACGCGGCCGGACAGCAGCGGCGCCATCACGCACAACGGGTTGGTCAGGATGTTGGCCACGACGCGGTCGAAGGTTTCGGTCAAGGATTCACGGGTATGGCGCAACTCGATGTGCACGCCGTTGCGCACGGCATTGTCGCGGGCCGCGACGAGCGCATTGTCGTCGATGTCGACGCCGAGCACGCTGCCCGCGCCGAGCTTCGCCGCCGCGATGCCAAGGATGCCCGAGCCGCAGCCGTAGTCGAGGACGCTCTCATGGCCGGCAATGTTAGCGCAGAGCCAGTCGAGGCAAAGCCGCGTGGTGGGATGCGACCCCGTGCCGAACGCCATGCCAGGATCGAGTTCCAGGCAGATGGCGTTCGGATCGGGCGCGCTGTGCCAGGAGGGCACGATCCAGAGGCGCTCGTTGATGCGGATCGGTTCGAACTGCGACTGGGTGAGCTGCACCCAGTTTTCCTCGGCGACCTCCGAGAACTCGACCTCGGGCGTTTCGAGGATGCCGACCTCGCGGCAAGCCATGGCGATGCGCTCCTGCAGCGCGTCGCCCGGTTCGAACAGCGCGATCACGCGGCTAGTGGCCCAGAGCGGTGCCGCGGCGCTGCCGGGCTCGCCGAACTGCGGCGTCTCGCGTTCGGTGCCGGCGTCGGCGTCCTCGACGCTCACCGACAGGGCGCCCTGTCCGAGCAGCGCTTCCGAGAGCGCTTCGGCGTGTTCCGCGTCAGTCTCGAGCGCGGCGCTGATCCACACGAATCACTGGCCCTCGCCGGCCTTGGCGCGCGCGGCCAGCTTCTCTTCGAGATAGTGGATGCTGGCGCCGCCTTTGACGAAGCCCACGTCCATCATCAGTTCCTGGTGCAGCGGGATGTTGGTCTTGATGCCGTCGACCATCATTTCCGACAGCGCGATGCGCATGCGCCGGATCGCCTGGTCGCGCGTGTCGCCGTAGGCGATCAGCTTGCCGATCATCGAGTCGTAGTTGGGCGGCACCGTGTGGCCGGAATAGACGTGCGAATCGACCCGGATGCCGGGACCGCCGGCCGGATGCCAGTTGGTGATCTTGCCCGGCGAAGGCGTGAACTTGAACGGATCCTCCGCGTTGATGCGGCACTCGATCGCATGGCCGCGCGGCTCGATGTCGCGCTGGCGGAACCAGAGCTTCTCGCCGGCCGCGATGCGCACCTGCGCCTGGACGATGTCGATGCCGGTCGTCAGTTCGGTCACCGGATGCTCGACCTGCACGCGCG
>DAIDAU010000284.1 GCA_027310465.1 Rhodocyclaceae bacterium | reverse complement strand
ACCACCACGTCCATGCTGTGCTTCTCTTCATCGACGACGATGCTCTGCACTTCGGCCGGGGCCAGGGCGCCGATCACGAACTGGGCGGGATCGGCCGACCACAGCACGATATCGACGCGCTCCCCCGCCAGCTCGTTGGTCACCGCGGTGACGCGCGAGCCGCGCATGCCGATGCAGGTGCCCTGCGGATCGACGCGCGGGTCGTTCGACTTGACCGCTATCTTGGCGCGCACGCCGGCATCGCGCGCGGCGGCCTTGATCTCGATGATGCCGTCCTCGATCTCGGGCACTTCGAGCTCGAACAGCTTCATGATGAATTCAGGGGCGGTGCGGGAGAGGATCAGTTGCGGGCCGCGGGCCTGGCGGTCGATCTTCTTCAGCCACGCACGCACGCGGTCGCCGGGACGCAGGTTTTCCTTCGGGATCATCTGGTCGCGCGGCAGGCGCGCCTCGATGCGGCCGGCTTCGATGATGGCGTCGCCCTTCTCCATGCGCTTGACCTGGCCGGTGACCAGGTGCTCCTTGCGCTCGAGGAAGTCGTTGAGGATCTGCTCGCGCTCGGCGTCGCGGATCTTCTGCAGGATCACCTGCTTGGCGGCCTGGGCGCCGATGCGGCCGAAGTCGACCGGCTCGAGCGCCTCCTCGATGTGGTCCTCGAGCTGCACGTCGGGCAACTGCTCGCGCGCGTCGGTGAGCCCGATCTGCTGCTCGGGATTCTCGACCATGTCGTCGGGCACCACCAGCCAGCGGCGGAACGCCTCGTGCGCGCCGGTATTGCGGTCGATCTCGACGCGCACGTCGGCCTCGTCGTTGACGCGCTTCTTGGTCGCGGAGGCCAAGGCCATCTCAAGGGCGGCGAACACCGTGTCCTTGTCCACGTTCTTCTCCCGTGCCAGGGCGTCCACCAACAGCAACATCTCGCGGCTCATTCCGTTCCCTCCGACCGATTCATCGTTTCACTCATTTTCAAAACTTGGGCACCAGGCGCGCCTTCTCGATGTTGTCGAGCGCGAATGCCTGCTCCGCGCCCTCGACGTCGAAGCGCACTTGCCCCTCCGCCTCGCCCAGGATCGTGCCGCGGAAGTTGCGCTGATTCCCCTGCGGGACGCGCAGCTTGAACTGCACGTCCGCGCCGACGAAGCGCGCATAGTCCGCGGCCTTCTTGAGCGGCCGGTCGAGGCCCGGCGACGAGACCTCCAAGCGGTCGTAATCGACGTTCTCGACGGTGAACAGCCGCGTCAGGTGGTTGCTGACCGCGGCGCAGTCATCGACCGAAATGCCGCCTTCCTTGTCGATGAAGACGCGCAGCAGCCGGGCGCGCGGGCTCGTCTCGAAATCGACGAGTTCGTAGCCCAGTCCATTGACTGCCTTTTCGATCAGCTCAACCAGTTGCATAAGCGACGCCACAAAAGAAAAATGGGCTCGAAAGCCCATTCTTTCTCTCTAACCGAGAACGGTGCCCAACAAAACGCGCGGATTATAGCAGTGCAGCCGCAGCTCATGCAAGCATGCTGCGGATTTTTCGGGGTTTTTTAGGCGTTCGGCACGGCCGCTTGCCGCCTTTCGACAGCCGCCGCTCCCTCGATCGGATATGGCCTAATTCCGCAGCAGTCTCTGCGCCAGCAAGGACTGCATGTCGCGCCGGCCGTCGGCGACGAGAACGATATAGACGGTTTCGCCGACGATCCGGTAAACGATCCGATAGGGTTTGAAGAACGTCTGCCGATACTCCCTGATGCCGAGCGCCAGCAGTTCCCTCGGATAACTGCCGCGTTCCGGAAAGGTCGCCAGGCTCTCGGCGGACTTCATCAGGCGGTCGAGGACACGGTCCGCGGCGGCCGGAGAATCGGATTCGGCGATGTACTCGTAGAGGGCTTCGAGGTCCTGTTCGGCGCCCGCGGTGAGAAGTACCGCATGGCAAGGCCCGGCCATCAGCCGGCCCGTTTCGCCCGCAGCCGCGCCACCACGTCGGCCACCGGCGCCGCCCTGCCCGCCTCGATGTCCCGATTGCCCAACGCCAGGATCTTGAGCAACGCCAGCGTTTCCTGCGTTTCCTCGAAACTCGCCACGTCCTGGATCACCGCCTTGGCCTCGCCGTTCTGCGTGATGATCATCGGCTCGCGCTGTTCGGCGAGTTGCAGCAGCACCTCGGCGGCGTTGGCCTTGAGGTAGCTGATGGGTTTGACCTGGGACGAGTAGCGCATGGCGCGGGCTCCATCGGGACCGAATAAAGACCGAATATAGTCTCTTCCGGGATTTTGCGCAACGGGAC
This sequence comes from Rhodocyclaceae bacterium, assembly GCA_027310465.1. Taxonomy (GTDB): domain Bacteria; phylum Pseudomonadota; class Gammaproteobacteria; order Burkholderiales; family Rhodocyclaceae; genus Nitricoxidireducens. The sequence continues at coordinate 1,535 of DAIDAU010000284.1, read as the reverse complement.
AGCCGAGCCTCGAACCGCCCTCACTGCGGGGCGGCAAGCGCAATTCACGCCACAGGAGCCGCGGCCGGCAACCCTCTGTCGAGAATCTTCAGCAGCTCGCCGACCTCGGCGGCATCGAGCTCGCGGCACTGCCCGCGCTTCAACTGCGGCGGCAGCGCGATCGGGCCGTAGCGCACGCGCATCAGGCGGCTCACCGTGACGCCCACGGCCTCGAACATCCGGCGCACCTCGCGGTTGCGGCCTTCGGCCAGCGTCACGTTGTACCAGCGGTTGGCGCCCTCGCCGCCGGCGTCGTGCAGCCGCAGGAAACGCGCTTCGCCGTCGCCGATCTCGATGCCCGTGGTCAGGCGTCTTGCCGCCTCGTCGGAAAGCTCGCCGAGGATGCGCACCGCGTAGTCGCGCTCGAGCCCGTAGCGCGGGTGCATCAGGCGGTTGGCGAGGTCGCCGCTGTTGGTGAACAGCAGCAGGCCGCAGGAGTTGAAGTCGAGGCGGCCGATGGCGATCCAGCGCCCGCCGTGGATGCGCGGCAGCTTCTCGAACACGCTGGCGCGCTTGTCGGGATCGTCGCGCGAGACGATCTCCCCTTCGGGCTTGTGATAGAGCAGCACGCGCGGCACGCGCACTTGCGATTTGAGGTTCACCAGCCGGCCATTCACCTTCACCTTGTCGTGCGGCCCGATGCGCTGGCCGACGTGCGCCGGCTCGCCGTTGACGCTGACGCGCCCGGCGGCGATCCATTCCTCGAGTTCGCGGCGCGAGCCGAGGCCGGCGTCGGCGAGCGCCTTCTGCAGCTTGACGGATTCCTCGGGCGCCGCCGGCGCGCTCGGGCCGGCAGCGCGGCTGTGCGTTCCGGTGGCCGCCTTGGCGGGCGGCCGCAGCGGACTACGCTTCCTGCTGCGCGGGGGCTTCGTCGGGGCCTGCGGCTTGCGCGGCTGCGGGGATTTCGGACGTGGCGGCATCGGCTGGAATTTCGGCGTTCGTTTCGGGCTGTGCGGCGGCTGCGGGCATTTCCGCTTCCGCGGGCGCTTCGGTTTCGAGGGCGAGCTGGCCTTCGGGCACTTGGGCGGACGCCGCCGCGGAGGCGGCTTCTTCGGCGGCCGGCGCTGCCGCCGGCGAATCCGCGAGGTCCATCACCTTCTCGATCTCGGTCAATGGCGGCAGCTCGGACAGGCTGCGCAGCCCGAGATCGTCGAGGAACTTGCGCGTCGTCGCGTAGAGCGCCGGCCGGCCGGGCGCGTCGCGGTGGCCGACGGTGTCGACCCAGCCGCGCGCCTCGAGCGTCTTGACGATGTTCGGCGAGACGGCGACGCCGCGGATGTCCTCGATGTCGCCGCGCGTTACCGGCTGGCGGTAGGCGACGATCGCCAGCGTCTCCATCACGGCGCGGGAGTACTTCGCCGGCTTCTCGTTCTTCAGGCGGTCGAGGTAGGCCTGGTATTCGGGGCGCGTCTGGAAGCGCCAGCCGGTGGCGAGCTGCATCAGTTCGACGCCGCGGCCGGCCCAGTCGCGCTTCAGGTCGTCGAGCAGCGTGCGCC
>DAIDAU010000070.1 GCA_027310465.1 Rhodocyclaceae bacterium | reverse complement strand
GTCATGAGGATCATGGCCGGCGTCGACAAGGAGTATGACGGCGAAGTCCAGTGGGAGCCGAATCTCAAGATAGGCTATCTGCCGCAGGAGCCGCAGCTCGATCCCGACAAGACCGTCAAGGACGAAGTCGAATCCGGCCTCGGCGAGATCATGGTCGCCAAGCAGAAACTCGACGCGATCTACGCCGCCTACGCCGATCCGGAAGCCGACTTCGACAAGCTCGCCGAGGAGCAGGCGAAGTACGAGGCGATCATCGCCACCGCCGGCGCGGACACCGAGACGCAGATGGAAATCGCCGCCGACGCGCTGCGGCTGCCGGCCTGGGACGCCATCATCAAGAACCTCTCCGGCGGCGAGAAGCGCCGCGTCGCGCTGTGCAAGCTGCTGCTCTCCAAGCCCGACATGCTGCTGCTCGACGAACCGACCAACCACCTCGACGCCGAGTCGGTCGAGTGGCTGGAACAATTCCTCACGCGCTTCCCGGGCACCGTCGTGGCCGTCACCCACGACCGCTACTTCCTCGACAACGCGGCGGAATGGATTCTCGAACTCGACCGCGGCGAGGGCATCCCGTGGAAGGGCAACTACTCGTCCTGGCTGGAGCAGAAGGAAGCGCGCCTCGAACAGGAGCAGAAGCAGGTCGACGCCCACATGAAGGCGATGAAGCAGGAACTCGAATGGGTGCGCCAGAACCCCAAGGCGCGCCAGGCAAAGAGCAAGGCGCGCCTGGCCCGCTACGAGGAAATGTCGAGCGTCGAATACCAGAAGCGCAATGAGACCCAGGAGATCTTCATCCCGCCCGGCGAGCGCCTGGGCAACGAAGTCATCGAGTTCAAGGGCGTCACCAAGGCCTTCGGCGATCGGCTGCTGATCGACGATCTGTCGTTCAGGATTCCGGCCGGCGCCATCGTCGGCATCATCGGTCCCAACGGCGCCGGCAAGTCGACGCTGTTCCGCATGATCCAGGGCATCGAGAAGCCCGGCAACGGCGAGATCGTCATCGGCCCGACGGCGAAGATCGCCTCGGTCGATCAGTCGCGCGAGGGCCTGCCGAACGACAAGACGGTCTGGGAAGCCGTCTCGCACGGGGCCGACATCCTGACCGTCGGCAAGTTCGAGATGCCCAGCCGCGCCTATCTCGGCCGCTTCAACTTCAAAGGCGGCGACCAGCAGAAGATCGTCGGCAACCTCTCTGGCGGCGAGCGCGGCCGGCTGCACCTCGCGGCGACGCTGATCCAGGGCGGCAACGTGCTGCTGCTCGACGAGCCGTCGAACGACCTCGACGTGGAAACCCTGCGTGCGCTGGAAGACGCCCTGCTCGAATTCTCCGGCTGCGTGCTGGTGATCTCCCACGACCGCTGGTTCCTCGACCGCATCGCCACGCACATCCTCGCCTGCGAAGGCGAGTCGCAGTGGTTCTTCTACGAGGGCAACTATCAGGAATACGAGGAAGACAAGCGCAAGCGCCTGGGCGAGGAAGGCGCCAAGCCGAAGCGCATCCGCTACAAGCCGATCAGCCGATAAGGGAGACGATCATGACCGCCAAGCGCCTGCGCATCGGAATCCCGAAGGGCAGCCTGCAGGAAACCACGCAAAGCCTGTTCAATCGTGCCGGCTACAACCTGCGGATTTCCGGGCGGTCCTACTATCCGGACATCGACGACCCGGAAATCCAGTGCATCCTGATCCGGCCGCAGGAGATGGCGCGCTACGTCGGCCAGGGCGTGCTCGACTGTGCGATCACCGGCCTCGACTGGATCCTCGAAACCGGCGCGGACGTGGCGGAACTGGCCGACTTCAAGGCGCCTTGGCCCAACTACGGCGTCGTCCGCTGGGTGATGGCTTCCAAGGAAGGCTCGGCGTTCAATTCCGTCAAGGACTTGCAGGGCAAGCGCATCGCCACCGAGGCGGTCGGCATGACCCGGCGCTTCCTCGCCGAGCATGGCGTCGAAGCCCAGATCGAGTTCTCCTGGGGCGCTACCGAGGTCAAGCCGCCGATCCTGGCGGACGCGATCGTCGACGTCTCGGAAACGGGCTCATCCCTGCGGGCCAACCAGTTGAAGGTCATGCACGTAGTGCTGGAAAGCACGCCGCGCTTCATCGCGAACCACGAAGCGCTGGCCGACGGCTGGAAGAAGGCCAAGATCGACCGCCTGCTGATGATGCTCAAGGGCGCCATCGCGGCCGCCACGCGGGTGCTGCTGTCGATGAATGTGCCCAAGGAGCGCGTGGATGCGATCCTGCGCGTCCTGCCGGCGCTGGGCACGCCAACCGTCTCGACGCTGGCCGATCCGGCCTGGGTGGAGATCTCGACGGTGGTCGAGGAAAAGCGGGTCCGGGAGTTGGTTCCCAGCCTTTACGAGGCTGGAGCGCGCGGGGTGATCGAACTACCGATCAACAAGATCGTCGATTAGGTTTCAGGTTTCTTGGTTTTAACCGCCAAGGGCGACGGGTGGTCGTCGCCGCTTCGTGTCCCCCGGCGGACAAAAGCGATAGGGCGTCCGCCTCCTCCTTTACCTACGCGTCGACGACCACCCGCCACCCTTGGCTCGACGCTCTGCTGTTCTGGGCCTATCAGGCCGGGACCATGGTTCCGCGCTCGGGCCGATGCGGTGGTCCGCTGCGCGGAGGTAAAGGAGGAGGAGGCCGCTAGCGGCCGACGGGGGACACGCAGCGCAGCGGACCACCGCGTCGGCCCGAGCGCTCACAAGCGCCCAGGCAAGCCCGTCAGAAATTATTCGGCCTGAAGAGCCGCGGAAAAGACAGTCTGAACGCCTTCCGGGAAGGCAAATTCGGCAAAAGCGCGGGCGATTTCGGCGGCATTGCAGCCGCGGCTGGCTTCGCCGAAGCGGATGCCGATCTGGCGGCCGTTGGCGGCAAGGATCTTGAAGGCGTAGCGCCAGCGATGGGATTCGGCCAAACGCTCCCGCAATTCCGGCTCGTTGGTGATCTCGATGCCGGCGCGCTTGAGCAACTCGAGGAATTCCTCGAACGATTCCTTGCACGAACTTCCCATTTCCTTCCCCCCGTCTTGGTATGCTGGCGGTCGCCCGCCTGACTCAAAAAACGCATTACCCGGAGCAAGGTTGACGTCAGGGGATATATTTCTTTCGATGCATCGTCTCGAACTTCTCGCCCCCGCCAAAAACCTGAGTTTCGGCATCGCCGCCGTGAACCACGGGGCGGATGCCGTCTATATCGGCGGCCCCGCCTTCGGCGCGCGGGCTGCCGCCGGGAACGGCATGGTGGACATCGAAGCCCTGGCCGCCCACGCCCACCGCTACCGCGCCAAGGTGCTGGTGGCCCTGAACACCATCCTGCGCGACGACGAGCTCGAGGAGGCCCGCCGCATCGCCTGGCAGGCCTACGAGGCCGGCGCCGACGCCCTGATCCTCCAGGACATGGGCCTGCTGGAGCTCGACCTGCCGCCGATCCAGCTCCACGCCAGCACCCAGACCGACAACCGGACGCCCGAGAAGGTGCGCTTCCTCGAGCAGGCCGGCTTCTCCCAGATCGTGCTGGCCCGGGAGCTGTCGCTCGAGGAGATCCGGGCCATAGCCGCCCAGACCCGGGCGACGCTCGAATTCTTCGTCCATGGCTCCCTGTGCGTCAGCTTCAGCGGCCAATGCACCATCAGCCACGCCTTCACCGGCCGCAGCGCCAACCGCGGCGAATGCGCCCAGATGTGCCGCCTGCCTTTCACGCTGGCCGACGCCGGCGGCCAGGTCGTCGCGCGCGAGCGCCACCTGCTGTCGCTCAAGGACAACGACCAGAGCGCCAACCTGCGGGCGCTGGCCGAGGCCGGCATCCGCTCCTTCAAGATCGAAGGGCGGCTCAAGGATCTTTCCTACGTCAAGAACATCACGGCCTACTACCGCAAGCTGCTCGACGCCGTGATGACCGAATCGCCCACCCTGCGGCCTGCTTCCAGCGGCCGCTGCACCTACCGCTTCGAGCCGCAGCCGGAAAAGACCTTCAACCGCGGCGCCACCGACTATTTCCTCAACGGCCGGCAGGCCGATATCACGGCCTTCGATACGCCGAAGTTCGCCGGAGAGCCGGTCGGCCAGGTCCAGGCGGTGGGCCCGAACTGGGTCGAAGTGGCAGGCGGCGCGGCCTTCCACAACGGCGACGGCCTGTCCTACCTCGACGATCATCAGGACCTGGCGGGCCTGCGCGTCAACCGCGCCGAGGGCCGCCGGCTGTTCGTCAGCGCCGTGCCGCCGGGCCTGGCCGTCGGCGCCCCGCTCTACCGCAACCGCGACCAGGAATTCGAGCGCCTGCTGGAGAAGGACTCGGCCGAGCGGCGCATCGGCGCGCGCCTGCGGCTGGCCGAGAGCGCCGACGGCTTCGTGCTGCACATCGCCGACGAAGACGGCGTCGCCGTTGCCGTCACCCTGGCCCACGCCAAGGAGCCCGCCCAGAACGCCGAACGCGCGCTCGCCACGCTGCGCGACAACCTGGCGAAACTGGGCAACACGATCTACGAGGCGCAAGCCATCGAGCTAGATTTCACGCAGCCCTGGTTCATCCCCGCCAGCGCCGTCAACGCCCTGCGCCGCGACGCCGTCGCCCGGCTCGATGCCGCCCGCGCCGCCGCCTACGAGCGTCCCCCGCGCGCCCAGCCCGTCGAACCACCCGCCCCCTATCCCGAGACCGAACTCGGCTATCTCGGCAACGTACTCAACCGCAAGGCGCGCGAGTTCTACGAAAAGCACGGCGTCAAGCTCATCGCCGACGCCTTCGAAGCGAACAAGGAAACCGGCGACGTCTCGCTGATGATCACCAAGCACTGCCTGCGCTACAGCTTCGACCTCTGCCCCAAGCAGCACAAGGGCATCCGCCCCGACCCGATGACGCTGATCCAGGGCAAGGAGAAGCTGATCCTGCGCTTCGACTGCAGACGCTGTGAAATGCACGTGGTGGGGAAGCTGCGCAAGGGTCAGAAGCTCAGGTTGGCGGTGGGCTGAAACGGACTGGCTTTAACCGCCAAGGGCGACGGGGGGTCGTCGCCGCTTCGTGTCCCCCGGCGGACAAAGTCGATAAGGCGTCCGCCTCCTCCTTTACCTACGCGTCGACGACCCCCCGCCACCCTTGGCTCGACGCCTTGCCGGTCTGGTCGGAACTGCGACGACGGTTCCGCGCTCGGGCTGATGGGGTGGTCCGCTGCGCGTAAGTAAAGGAGGAGGCGGACGCCTTATCGCTCTTGTCCGCCGGGGGACATGGAGCGCAGCGGACCACCCCGTCGGCACGAGCGCACGCACCCCACCGGTCCGAGCGCACAACTCAGTAATGCGGCGGAATCTCATCCCGCAAGCTATGCGGCTCGTTCGGAGTCGACGCCGCCACCTGCTTCCGCAATTCGCGCACTTCCTTCTGCAGCAGGTCGATCTGCTGCTGCTGGCGGTAGATCGTCTTGTTCAGTTCCTCGAGCAGGTCTTCGGCGAAGACGAGCTTCGCCTCGAGTTCATCAATCCGCGCTTCCATGCGCCTCCTTGTCGGCTTCCAGCATCGCGGCGCGTGTCTCGGGCGTCTCGAGGCTGATGCGCCCCAATGCGCCGCTGCGGTAGTCGGTCAACAGGATCAGAGCGGCCTTCTCGAGGTCGAGTTCGCCGCCGCTGCCCTTGACGATGCAGCCGCGCTTCTTCGCCACCGTCTCGATCACGCCGACCGGGTCGAGCGTCGCCGGATCGCTCTTGTAGCGCGCCGCGATGCCGCCGGGATAGCGCGCCAGCAGGATGGCGGCAAGGAAGGTCGCGACCTCTTCCTCGATCACCGCGTTGGTGCCGATGGCGTGGCTGGCGGCAAGCATGAAGCCGTCGCTGTCGTGCTCGATCTTCGGCCACATCAGGCCCGGCGTGTCGACCAGCACTTGCCGCGGGCCGATGTCGATGCGCTGCTGCGACTTGGTCACCGCCGGCTCGTCGCCGACCGCCGCGACGCGGCGCTTGACGAGCGCGTTCATCAGCGTCGACTTGCCGACGTTCGGGATGCCCATGATCATCATGCGCAGCGGCTTGACATTGTCGTTGCGATGCGGCGCCAGCCCCTGGCACAGCGAGGGCACGCGCGCCGCGTCGCCCGGCTTCTTGCACGAGATCGCGACGGCCTTGACGCCCGGCTGGCGGTTGTAGAAGTCGAGCCAGGCCTTCGTCGCCGCGGGATCGGCGAGGTCGGCCTTGTTGAGCAGCTTGAGGCAGGGCCGGCTGCGCGCCTCGCGCAGCTCGCGGATCATCGGGTTGGTGCTCGCCTCCGGCAGGCGCGCGTCGACGACCTCGATGACGACGTCGGTCTGCGCCATGGTCTCGGCGGCCTTCTTGCGCGCCGAGGTCATGTGGCCGGGGAACCACTGGATCGCCATCGTCAGTCCGTACAATGAAAAGGCCGCCATTATCCACGATCCCCGCATGGCCCTGTCCATTCTCTACCGCGACGACCGGCTGATCGCCATCGACAAGCCGCCGGGCCTGCTGGTCCACCGCAGCGACATCGATCGCCACGAGACGCGCTTCGCGGTGCAGCTGCTGCGCGACCAGGTCGGCCGCCGCGTGCAGCCGGTGCATCGGCTCGACAAGGGCACCTCGGGCGTGCTGCTGTTCGCGTTCGACGCGGAGACCGCGCGCGAGCTGGGCAAACAGTTCGAGACGAACGCGGTGCAGAAGCAGTACCTGGCCGTGGTGCGCGGCTGGCCGCCGGAATCGGGCGTCATCGACGCGCCGCTGCTGCGCCGGCATGACGACTACGGCGCTGCCGTGTCGACCGAGGCCCAGCCCGCCGTCACGCGCTACCGCCGCCTGGCGACCATCGAGCTGCCGTTCGAGGTCGAGGGCTTTCCGACCTCGCGCTACGGGCTGGTGGAACTGGAACCGCTCACCGGCCGCCGCCATCAGCTGCGCCGGCATCTCGCCAACATCGCGCATCCCATCGTCGGCGACGCCACCTACGGCCGCGGCCGCCACAATCGCTTCTTCCAGCAGCAGTTCGGCTGCCGGCGCCTGCTGCTGATGTGCGCCGGGCTGCGCTTCCGGCATCCTTCCGCCGATGAAGTCTGCATACGCGCCATGCCGACGGGCGAGTTCGCCGATCTGCTCGACCGCTTCGGCTGGCGGGCGCAATAGCACGACGCAGGCATGGGCATTTTTACCTGTATTCCGGTATTTCTCCGGCATGGGCCGTTGCCTAGAATCCCCATCCCCGCAGCACGGCCAAATATCCAGCGTGCATCGAAGCGCCTTCATGCAGGTTTCCCCCGGCCGCGACGGCAGCACGCTGGCGTCGATCTGGATCGTTCCGTCGATCGTCCTGCTGCTCGCCGGCGGCGTGCTCGGCTGGGTCGGCTATGACGAGTACCAGGAGACGATCAAGCAGCTCGCCATATGGCGCCACGACCTGATCGCGCGCGTGGCGCTGCTGGCGCTGGCCGCGGCCGTCATCCTCCGGCTGGCCTGGATCGCCCATCGCCGCCACCAGGAAGTGCTGGCGGGCAAGGAGTTCTCGGAACGGCTGATCGACACGGCGAACGCCATCGTCGTGGGCGTCGACGCCGAAAGCCGCGTCGTCACGGTGAACGACGCCGCCGAGCGCATCACCGGCTATCGCCGCGAGGAGTTGATCGGCCGCAGCTTCTTCGACACCGCCATGCCGCGCGACCGCTTCCCGCGCATCTGGAAAGCCTTCGTCCTCAGCCGCGAGACGGGCTCGCTGCCGCGCGCCTTCGAAGCGCCGATCCTGACGAAGGGCGGCGAAGTGCGCGTGATCGCCTGGCAGAACAACGGCATCTTCGCGCACGGGGAGCAGCTCGCCATCCTGGCGTTCGGCATCGACGTGACGGAGCGCGCACAGCTGCAGCAGCTGCGCAACCGGGAGGAAATAGCGCGGCGGCTGGTCGGCATCCAGGAAGAGGAACGGCGGCGCCTGGCGATGGAGCTGCACGACCGCACCAGCCCGAACCTCACCACGCTCGGCATCAGCCTGAAGCTGCTGGCGAGCGCGCTGCCGAAGGACGCCTCCGCGGAGCTCGTGCACCTGATCGAGGACGCCTCCGCCACGCTGAGGGAGACGATCGCCAGCATCCGCTCAGCCTCGTTCGATTTCCGTCCGCCGCTGCTCGACTACGCCGGCCTGTGGTCGGCGCTCAACGCCTATGCGCAGCAATTCCGCGAGCGCACCGGGGTCGCGTTGGGCATCGCCGGACAGCGGCGGCTGCGGCTGGCGCCCGACGTCGAGACCAACCTGTTCCATATCGCGCAGGAAGCGCTGGTCAACTGCGCCCGGCATTCGCGCGCCAGCCGCATCCTGATCCGGCAGACGAGCCAAGGCAGCGACGTGATCCTGATGATCGCCGACGACGGCGTCGGCTTCGATCCCGGCAACTGCCCTCAGGGACAGGGCCTGGCGATGATGCGGCAGCGCGCCGAATTCATCGGCGGCAGGTTCTACCTCGACGCGCACCCGAACAAGGGAACCAGCATCGCGGTGCGATTCAAGCCCTGCCCCAGCGTGTCCTGGCTCGATGCCCAGCAGCAGGGCTACGCGTCCGCCAGCCAGGCGAGGAGGCCGCGCCCCGCCGCGTACCCGCTGGCGAAACAGGCCGTCAGCAGGTAGCCGCCGGTCGGCGCCTCCCAGTCGAGCATCTCGCCGGCGCAGAACACGCCCGGCAGCGCGCTCAGCATCAGCCGTCGATCGAGCGCCGCGAACTTCACGCCGCCGGCCGTGCTGATCGCCTCCGCCAGCGGGCGCGCGGCCACCAGGCGCAGCGGCAGCGCCTTGATGGCGCGCGCGAGCCGCGCGGCATCCGCGTAGTCGTCCTTGCCGGCGCATTCGCGCAGCAAGCCCGCCTTGACGCCGGCGATGCCGAGGCGGCTTTGCAGGTGGCTGGCCATCGAACGCGCGCCGCGCGGATGCGCCACCTCGGCGAGCACGCGCTCGGCGGTTCGATCCGGCAGCAGATCGACCTGCAGCATCGCCTGGCCCTGCGCTTCGATGGCGTCGCGCAGCGGCGCCGACAGCGCGTAGATGGCGCCGCCTTCGACGCCCGTCGCGGTGACGACGAACTCGCCGCGGCGCTCGTGCAGGCTTCCGTCGGCAGCACGGAAC
>DAIDAU010000046.1 GCA_027310465.1 Rhodocyclaceae bacterium | reverse complement strand
CGGCTATGCCCGCCAGGATCGCCGCCCGCGCTCGGCGCGCGTGCCGATCACGGCCAAGGTCGTCGCCAACATGCTGCAGGCCGCGGGCGTCCAGCGCCTGCTCACCGTCGACCTGCACGCCGACCAGATCCAGGGCTTCTTCGACATCCCGGTCGACAACGTCTATGCCGCGCCGATCCTGCTCGGCGACATCTGGAAGCAGAGCCATCCCGACCTGCTGGTGGTGTCGCCCGACGTCGGCGGCGTGGTGCGCGCGCGCGCCATCGCCAAGCGCCTCGAGTCCGACCTCGCCATCATCGACAAGCGCCGCCCGAAGGCCAACGTCTCGGAAGTGATGAACATCATCGGCGACGTCGATGGCCGCACCTGCGTGATCATGGACGACATCGTCGACACCGCCGGCACGCTGTGCAAGGCCGCGCAGGCCCTCAAGGACCACGGCGCCAAGCGCGTGCTGGCCTACTGCACGCACGCGGTGCTGTCGGGCTCCGCCATCTCGCGCATCGCCGATTCGGCGCTCGACGAACTGGTCGTCACCGACACCATCCCGCTGCGCGACGACGCCAAGGCCTGCCCGCGCATCCGCGTCGTCCCGATCGCCGGCCTGCTGGCCGAGACGCTGCTGCGCATCAGCAACGAGGAATCGGTGTCCTCGCTGTTCATGGATTGATTTCTTGCCGCGGGCGACCGCGGCTCAACCCAGCCGTCTGGTCGCGGACGGCTTTTAATTGGAGCTTCAAATGCAAATCGAATTCAACGCGAAACAGCGCGAAGCGCAAGGTACGGGTGCGAGCCGCCGCCTGCGCAACGCCGGCCGGATCCCCGGCATCCTCTACGGCGGCGAGGCATCCCCTCTCGCCATCGAGATGGACCACAACGAGCTGTTCCAGGCGCTGCGCAAGGAGGCCTTCTATTCTTCCGTGCTGACCATGAACCTCGGCGGCCAGAAGCAGATGTGCCTGCTGCGCGACGTGCAGCGCCATCCGTTCCGGCAGATCATCCTGCACCTCGACTTCCAGCGCATCGACGCCACCCACAAGATCCACCAGAAGGTGCCGCTGCACTTCGTCAATGCCGACGTCGCCCCGGGCGTCAAGCTGGGCGGCGGCATGGTGCAGCACGTCATGGCCGACCTCGACGTCAAGTGCCTGCCGGCCGACCTGCCGAGCTTCATCGAAGTCGACCTCAAGGACCTCGAGAGCGGCCACTCGATGCACGTCTCCCAGCTGAAGCTGCCGGCCGGCGTGGAACTCGTGCTGCACAAGGGCGAGGACCCGGTGGTCGCGACCATCGTCGTCCGCGGCGGCCCTGCTGCTGCTGCGGATGAGGCGGCCGAAGCGGCTGCGGCGGAAGCGGCCGCCGCCGCGCCCGCGCCGGAGAAGAAGGCGCCCGAGAAGAAGTCCGAGAAGACCGACAAGAGATAATTCTTGCAGGCTGCTCTGCGACTCATCGTTGGCCTCGGCAACCCCGGGACCGAATACACCGAAACCCGGCACAACGCCGGGTTTTGGTTTTGTGAGCGCATGGCGCGTGAGCTGGGCGTCAGCTTCGCCAGCGAGTCGCGCTATCACGGCTGGACGGCGAACGCCCGTGCCGCGGGCATCTGGCTGCTGATGCCTTCGACCTTCATGAACGACTCGGGCCGCTCGGTGCGCGCGCTGGCGCAGTTCTACCGCATCCTGCCGTCCGAGTTGCTGGTCGTGCACGACGAGCTCGACATTCCGCCCGGCCAGCTGCGGCTGAAATTCGGCGGCGGACTCGGCGGCCATAACGGGTTGAAGAGCGTCAGCGCGCATCTCGGCACCAACGACTACTGGCGCCTGCGCATCGGCATCGGCCATCCGGGCGACCGCAACGACGTCGTCAATTACGTCCTGAAGCCGCCGCGCCGCGAGGAGGCGGACGAGATCGACCAGGCCATCGACCGTGCGCTCGCGGCTTGGCCGCAACTGGCGAAGGCGGACTACAACGCCGCCACGCAGAAGATCAACGCAAGATCTGCGTCACCGAAGAAAGAGGAATCATGAGTCTCCAATGCGGCATCGTCGGCCTGCCCAACGTCGGCAAGTCGACCCTGTTCAACGCGCTGACGAAGTCCGGCATCGCGGCCGAGAACTATCCGTTCTGCACCATCGAACCGAACGTCGGCATCGTCGAGGTGCCCGACCCGCGCCTCGAGGCGCTCTCGGCCATCGTCAAGCCGCAGCGCGTGCAGCACGCGATCGTCGAGTTCGTCGACATCGCCGGCTTGGTCGCGGGCGCCAGCAAGGGCGAGGGCCTGGGCAACCAGTTCCTCGCCAACATCCGCGAGACGGACGCCGTCGTGCACGTCGTGCGCTGCTTCGCCGACGACAACGTCGTGCATGTCGCCGGCAAGGTCGACCCGCTGTCCGACATCGAGGTCATCGACACCGAGCTCGCGCTGGCCGACCTCGCCGCCGTCGAGAAGGCGCTGGTGCGCTACGGCAAGCAGGCCAAGGCCGGCGGCGACAAGGAAGCGAAGATCATCGTCGCCGTGCTCGAGAAGTGCCTGGCGCAGCTCAATCAGGCCAAGCCGGTGCGCGCGCTCGACTTCTCGAAGGAGGAGCGCGCCACGCTCAAGCAGTTCTTCCTGATCACGGCCAAGCCCGTGCTCTACGTCGCCAACGTCCGCGAAGACGGCTTCGAGAACAACCCGCACCTCGACGCCGTGCGCGCCCATGCGGCGAAGGAGAAGGCCGACGTGGTGGCGATCTACGCCGCGATGGAAGCCGAGATCGCCGACCTCGCCGACGACGAGAAGCAGATGTTCCTCGCCGACATGGGGTTGGAGGAGCCGGGCCTCAACCGCCTGATCCGCGCCGCCTACCACCTGCTCGGCCTGCAGACCTACTTCACCGCAGGCGTCAAGGAAGTGCGCGCCTGGACCATCCACGTCGGCGACACCGCGCCGCAGGCGGCCGGCGTCATCCACACCGACTTCGAGCGCGGCTTCATCCGCGCCCAGACCATCGCCTACGAGGACTTCATCGCCTGCGGCGGCGAGCAGGGCGCCAAGGAAGCCGGCAAGATGCGCGCCGAAGGCAAGGAGTACGTCGTCAAGGACGGCGACGTGATGAACTTCCTGTTCAACGTCTGACGGATCGGCGCTCCCGGAATTCGCGCGACGCCATGAACGGACTAACGGGCGCCGATCTGGTCGGCTTCCTCGCGGCGGCTTTCACCACGATCGCCTTTCTTCCGCAGGCGGTGCATTCGTGGAAGACGCGCGACCTCTCCGGCGTCTCGCTCTCGATGTACGGCCTGTTCACGCTCGGCGTGGCGCTCTGGCTGATCTACGGGATCGTCATCGGCGCCTGGCCGGTCATCATCGCCAATGCCATCACGCTGGTGCTTGCCGCGGTGGTGCTGGCGCTCAAGCTGACGCACAAGTAGCCGGCGACGCCGGAACGCTCCGGCGTTTCAGTGCGTGTAGGAAACCGCCAGCGCCGGCCGCAGGCCCGAGCCCGCTTCGACGCCCTGGAGGCGTTCCACCGCCTTGCCGATGTCGCCGACGCGCTCCGAGGCCTGCGGGTGGGTCTTGTAGAGCGACGCCAGGGCGTTGTCGTCCTGCTTGAGCCCGGCCAGGCGGCGCATGAACAGCAGGCAGGCGCCGGGATCGTAGCCGGCGCGCGCGGCGAGCAGCAAGCCGTCGCTGTCGGCGTCGCGCTCGGAGCCGCGGTCGAGCGAGCGCGAGAAGATTTCCGAGCCCTGGCTGATGAGGAACTGCTTGGCCTGCGCCGAACTCCCGCCGCCCTGCTGGACGCTCGACGCGAGATTCGATCCGCTCTGGATCAGCAGGTCCTTCTGCAGCAGGGCCAGGTGGTGCTTGCGCACGATGTGGCCGATCTCATGGCCGAACACGCAGGCGAGCTCCGCCTCGTTGGCGAGCAGCTTCAGCGTCCCGGTGGTGACGAGCACGGCGCCGCCCGGCACGGCGAAGGCGTTGATCTGGTCCGACTCGACGGCGGCGAAGCGCCACGGCAGGCCGGGGCGGTCCGATTGCAGCGCGACCCACAGGCCAACGCCGTTGAGGTAGCGCTGGAGCTTTTCGTCGCGCACGATCTGGTACTTGCCGAGCGTCTGCGCCGCGATTTCCTTGCCGGCGGCGATCTCGTCGGCCTCGCTCATCGAGCCCACCTGCTGGCTCTTCGCGACGCCCTTTACGGCGTCGAAGATGCTGTTGAGGTTGATGGTGGTCTGCGACTGGACCGCGGCCGGCAGCAGCAGGAAGGCGACGAGGAAAGCGATGCGGCGCATGGCGGCCCCTTTCATTTGGCGCCGCCGCTCGGGGTTCCATCCGAACCGAGGACCGCGGCCTGCTTCGCCAGCCCCTTCTTCGCGGCGAGCGCCTCGGCTTCGGGCGGGGTCGCCGCCCAGCCTTCCATGAGCATGTAGTCCTCGCTGGCCGGAGCCGCGGCGGCGACGTTCTCGGCCTGGTCCATGCCGCGCACGCCGAGGACCGGCGTCGCGCCCTGCTGCGGCGGCGCCTCCTGCTGGCGGCCGCCCTGGAGGGCGTTGGTGAGGGAGCGGAAAAAGTCCGGCACGCCCTGGGCCTGCGCGCCTGCCGCGATGGAGAAGACCGCCAGACCTGCAAGAATCCGCCGCATGCTTCTGCCCTCCTGTGGCGGGCAGTATAGAACCCGGCGGCTCAGGACGACAAATTCAGCCGACTCTTGCCGGCCTACGCCGTCTGCTCCTGCGCTTCGATTTCCTTGCGCACGGCGTCCATGTCGAGCCCGCGCACCTGCTCGACGATCTGCTCGAGGGCGGCTGGCGGCAGCGCGCCGGCTTCGGCGTACAGGATCACCTGCTCGCGGAACACCATGAGCGTCGGAATCGAGCGCACGTTGAACGCGGCGGCGAGCTCCTGCTGCTCCTCGGTGTTCACCTTGGCGAAGCAGATGTCGGCGTGCTTGTCGGACGCCGCCTCGAAGGTTGGCGCGAAGGAGCGGCACGGACCGCACCAGCTCGCCCAGAAATCTATGATGACGATGTCGTGGTCGGAGATCGTCTGCTTGAAGTTGTCTTTCGTCAGTTCTACCGTCGCCATGTCGTCTTCCACCCATCCCGTTGACCGCCGGCCATGCTACCCGTTTGCGTCCAGGCATGGTATCAATCGCGCCGATGAAAGGATTCAATCGCTATCGCGGCCGCTTCGCGCCGTCCCCGACCGGGCCGCTGCATTTCGGCTCGCTCGTCGCCGCGCTCGGCAGCTGCCTGGAGGCGCGCGCCCAGGGCGGCGAGTGGCTGGTGCGCATGGAGGACGTCGACGAGCCGCGCTGCTCGCCGGACGTCGCCGCCGCCATGCTGCGCACGCTGGAACGCCTGGGGTTCGAGTGGGACGGCGCGGTGATGGTTCAAAGCGCGCGCAAGCCGCACTACCGCGAATTGCTCGAGCGGCTGAAGCAGGCGGGACTCGCCTATCCGTGCGGCTGCACGCGCCGCGAGCTGGCGGACTCCGCGATCGCGCACGACGGCGCGGCGATCTACCCGGGCACCTGCCGCTCGGGCCTGCCGCCGGGAAAGGCGGCGCGCAGCTGGCGCTTGCGCGTCGACGATGCGAGCGTGACCTTCGAGGACGCGATCCAGGGCACGATCCGCCAGCAGCTCGGCAGGGACGTCGGCGACTTCGTGCTGCTGCGCGCCGACGGCTATTTCGCCTATCAGCTGGCCGTCGTGGCGGACGATGCAGACCAGGGCATCACCCACGTCGTGCGCGGCGCCGATCTGCTCGACTCGACGCCGCGCCAGATCCATCTGCAGCGCTGCCTCGGCCTCCCGACGCCGGCTTACGCGCACCTTCCGGTGGCGCTGAATGCGCAGGGCGAGAAGCTCTCCAAGCAGACGCTCGCCGCGGCGGTCGACGCGATGCCGGCGGAACGGACGCTGCTCGCCGCGCTGCGCTTTCTCGGCCAGGCGCCGCCGCAAGACTTGGGCGGCAAGGCTTCGATCTGGGCCTGGGCGCTGGCGAACTGGCGTCTCGACGAGGTGCCGCGCGAGCGCACGCTGGGCCTGCCGGCCGGGATGTGACGCGCGCTATTCGCGGTAGTCGTTGCCGCCGTAGCGCGAAAAGCCGATCAGCATGCGCACCATGCCGTAGGCGAACCAGCTGAGCAGCCGCGTGCCCAGGCGGCGCTTCATCACGTCCTCGGCCTTCACCTCGACCGCTCCGCCTTCGATGGCGCGACGCAGGCTTTGCCGCAGCCGGCCGGCGAAGCCGG
Source organism: Rhodocyclaceae bacterium (assembly GCA_027310465.1). Classification (GTDB taxonomy): domain Bacteria; phylum Pseudomonadota; class Gammaproteobacteria; order Burkholderiales; family Rhodocyclaceae; genus Nitricoxidireducens. The sequence goes on along the minus strand of DAIDAU010000046.1, from coordinate 737 downwards.
GATCGTAGACGACGACGTTCGCCTCGCGCGCCAGCAGCAGGCTGAAGGGATCGATGTTGCTCGATCCGACGGTGGCCCAGGCATCGTCGGCGACCGCCACCTTGGCGTGGAGGAAGCTGCGCCGGTACTCGAGGATGCGGATGCCGGACTTCAGCAGGGCGCCGTAGAGCGCCTGCGTCGCATAGTGCAGCATCAGGTACTCGACGCGTCCCTGCAGCAGGATGGTGACCGTGACGCCGCGCTGCGCGGCGTCGTCGAGCGCGCGGCGGAAACGCCAGCCCGGCAGGAAATAGGCGCTGGCGATCAGCAGCTCGCGCTTGGCCGAGGCGATCGCCTCGAGGTAGGCCTCCTCGATGTCGCGCCGATGGCCGAGGTTGTCGCGAATGACGAACGCGGCGATGGTGTCGCCCTTCGGCGCCACGTCGGGCAGCAGCCCTCCCGGATCGCTGTAGCGGTGCCGCAGCTCCGCCCAGCGCACCAGATCCCAGAGGTGGCGCGCGGCGGTGTGGATGTCGGCGAGCAGCGGGCCGCTGACGCGCACCGCGTAGTCGTAGCGCGGCGGTGTCTGGCCCGGCGTGTCCATGTCGTCGATGACGTTGATGCCGCCGACGAAGGCGACGGCTCCATCGATGACCGCCAGCTTGCGGTGCAGCCGGCGCAGCCGCGTGCGGCGCAGCCGCATGCCGGCGACCTCGGGGCGGTAGACGAGCACCTGCACGCCGTTCGCCTGCAGCGCC
>DAIDAU010000041.1 GCA_027310465.1 Rhodocyclaceae bacterium | reverse complement strand
CCCGCGGCCGCGATTGCTCGCCGCGGGCTCCCTTGCTTCGGCTACGGAACGCACTGTCTCACGAGTGTTTGAGCGTCGTCAATTTGTGATGCTGATGGGAATGATAAGAAAATCGGGCCAACGCCTTTACCCATGACGTTCAGAAGGTCTGCGGCGGGCATGTGGAATTCCTCGTCGCTCCAATGGTTATGCGAGCATCGCCTGGCAGGGCGACCGGCTAGACCTACTAACTCGAACTAGTCGGCGACATCGGTTTCGCGGTCGATGACGTCGATGACAACGTTATGCGCGATTTGGTTAACGCCTCTCAACGACCTGACTGGGAGACGTCGTCTGACGAAAATCCTTTCGTCCGCCTGTAAGGAAACCGTGGGCTCTCCCGACTAAATGCGCAGAGGCCGGTTTCGCGATAGCGGGCCGCGCCTCGGCCAACTCATTACAAGGAGATCACCATGCACGCAGGAAACACTCTGATTCAATCCGCCGTGGCCAGCATTCTGGCCCTGGGCATCGTTGCCACCAGCGGCAGCGCCCTCGCCGCCGATACCGCCAAGGAAAAATGTTTCGGCGTCGCCAAGGCCGGCCAGAACGACTGCGGCAGCAACAAGAGCAAGCATTCCTGCGCCGGCCAGTCGAAGGTGGACAACGATCCGTACGACTTCAAGTACGTCCCGACCGGAACCTGCGCCCAGATGGGCGGCAGCGCCACCCCTGGCGGCACCCTCGAAAAGAAATAGGGCTCGGAGCCAGAGCCATGCACCGCCCCTCTGCACCTGCCGCGACCCTGCCCGCCGCTGCGGGCATCGGACTGCGTTCGCCCCATCACCGCCTGGTGCTGGAGCAACCGCCCGATGTCGGCTGGATGGAGGTCCACAGCGAGAACTTCTTTGGCGCCGGCGGTGAGCCGCTGCAGGTGCTGGAGGCGGTGCGGGCGCGCTATCCCGTGAGCCTGCATGGCGTGGGGCTTTCCCTCGGCTCCGTCGGGGAACTGTCCCGCCGCCATCTGGAGAAGCTCAAGGCCCTGGTCGAACGCATCGAACCGGCGGCGATCTCGGAGCACCTCTGCTGGTCGTCGGTGTACGGCCGGTTCCTCAACGACCTGCTGCCGCTGCCTTACACGAGGGAAGCTCTGGACACGATTTGCGAGCACGTCCTTCGTGCCCAGGACTTCCTTGGCCGCCCGATCCTGGTCGAGAACATCTCCAGCTATCTGCGCTTTGCCGGCGCCGAGATTCCCGAATGGGAGTTCGTCGCCGCCGTCGCCAAACGGACCGGCTGCGGAATCCTGCTCGACGTGAACAACATCTACGTCAGCGCGCGCAACCACGGCTTTGATCCGCAGACGTATCTCGAGGCGATTCCGCGCGACCAAGTCTGGGAGATCCATCTCGCCGGCTACGAAGAGGACGACGGTTTGCTGGTGGATGCCCATTCCCGGCCGGTGCATGAGCCGGTGTGGCAACTCTACGCCAATGCGCTGGCCCGCTTCGGTCCGGTGGCGACGCTGATCGAATGGGACAACGACATTCCCGCTCTGGAAACACTAGTGACCGAGGCAGACAAGGCCGAGCGCCTGTTGGCCGCAACACGGGAGGCATGCCATGCTCGCGCTGCCTGAATTGCAATCCCGCTTCTATGATGGCTTAGTCTTCGGTGTCGAGGCGGAGGACAGCCTGATCGATTGCCTCGTCGAATCTGGAGACGAGGGCCGCCGCCGCATCGCCGCCTACCGCCGCAGTGTCTTCGGCAACCTCGTCGGCGCCCTGGCCGCGACCTACCCCGTGCTGACGAAGATCGTCGGCCTGCCGTTCTTTCGCGAGATGGCACGAGCGTATGTCCGCGCCCACCCGAGCTCGAGCGGCGACCTCAACGAGTACGGCGGCGAATTCGCCGGGTTTATCGCCTCGTGGCCCCACGCCCGCGGTCTGGGCTACCTTCCGGATGTCGCTCGGCTGGAGTGGCGCGTGCAGAAGGTCTATTACGCCGGCGAAGCCGTGGTGGATCTTTCCGCGCTGGCCGGCTGCAGCCCGCAGGACTACGGCGCGCTGCGCTTCGGCGTGGCGCCGGCCGTGGCACGGTTGGACTCGCCCTGGCCCCTGGCCGACATCTGGCGCGTCAACGCCGACGGCTACGCCGGAGACATGGCCGTCGATTTCACCCAAGGCGCCCGGCTGCTGGTCCTGCGCCACGAAGGCCTTGTCCATGTAGAGACGTTGGTAGAGGGAGAAGCCGTGTTCCTCGACGCCCTCGCTGGCGGCGACCGTCTCGAAGCGGCTGTTTCCTCTGCCGTCGCGGCCGATGATACCTTTGACCTGATGGCGGCACTTGGCCGCTTTGTCACTAGCGGGATCCTAGTTCAGGCCTGGCCAGGAGAATTGCCGTGAGAGCGCCTGGGCATTTCATGGACCGGCTGATGGCGAGCCCCGCGGCAAAGCTGGCTCATCGGGCGACGGCGCTTCTCGATGCGTGGATTGCGCCGCTCTTTGACCTCGGCATTCGTCTCTACGTCGCCAGCGTCTTCCTGCGCTCGGGTTGGCTGAAGATTTCCGACTGGGGCACGACCCAAATCCTGTTCGAGAACGAGTACCACGTACCCATTCTGCCGCCTCATGCCGCCGCCGTAATGGGTACCGCAGGCGAACTGGGCTTACCTGTCCTGCTGGTCTTTGGCCTAGCCGGTCGCTTCGGGGCCGCCGGCCTGTCAGTAGTCAACCTGGTGGCTGCGAATTCCTTCCCCGACATCTCGGATCTGGGTCTGCAGGATCATCTGCTGTGGGGCTTGCTATTGCTGGTCACGCTGCTTCATGGTCCGGGTCAACTCTCCATCGACGGTTGGCTGACAAGGAAGTATAAGAACAGGATGAATTGACAAATGGACCAATCGGTCCATAATTACCGCATGACTCAGGGGCGCCCCATCGAATTCGATTCCCAGCAAGCCCTGCTTGCGGCGATGAATGTCTTTTGGCAGCAGGGCTACGAGTCCACGTCGCTGGAAGACTTGCTTGAAACGATGGCGATTTCCAGGAGCAGCTTCTATCAGGCCTTCGGCAGCAAGCACGAATTGTTCGAACGCTGCTTGGCGCTGTTCCGCGAAACTCAGGTTCGCCGTATGCGAACAGCTTTGACGAAGGCATCCTCCGGCATAGCGTTCCTGCGTTCGGCCCTGCAAGCCACGGCTGCCGAGGCCGGCCTCACGCATGCCCCGAAGGGCTGCCTGATCATGAATACCGCCACCGAGTTTGCAGGCCGCGATTCGACCGTCGCTGACCTGGTCGCCGACGGAGCCAACGACTTCTCGCAGGTCTTTCGTGACGCGGTTTTGCGGGCGCAACAGGAAGGTGACATTGCGCCCGACCGTTCAGCCGACGTACTCGCCCGTTACATGGTGACGGCGATTACGGGGCTCAAGACAATGGTGAAGGCTGGAGTACCGCGTGCGTCGATTCTGGAGGTAGCCGATGTTGCCCTGAGCGCGTTGCGCTAATTTTTTTGTCGTTTATGGACTGTTTGGTCCATATCTAAACAAGGAGGACATGATGTTATCGGAATACCGCCTTAGTCTCCCGCCCCAAACCCTCGACACTGCCGATCCGGCGATCAAGACGGTGCTGAAGAGGGCTTTGGACATGACCGGATTCATCCCGAACATGTACGCGCGAATGGCCAACCTCCCAGGTCTTCTCGATTCCTACCTGTCGGCGCAGGCAGCTTTTCGCAGCGACGCCGCGTTCACGCCAGCGGAACAGGAGGTCGTCTTCTTGACGATCAGCCGCGAGAACGGTTGTGAATACTGCGTGTCGGCCCATTCGTTCCTGGCCGACAAGAAGTCGGGCCTCGCCGTGCAGGTGACCGATGCAATCCGGGCCAGGAGGCCCATCCCCGACGACAAGCTCGCGGCCCTCTCCGATTTTACGGAGAACATGGTCCGGACTCGGGGTCTTCCGTCCCGCCCCACCGTGGAGGCTTTTCTTGCCGCCGGCTACGGCGAGCGCCACATTCTCGGCGTCATCCTGGCCATCGCCGGAAAGACGATCAGCAATTACACGAACCACGTCTTCCATACGCCGCTGGATACGCCCTTCGAAGGGCGCCGCTGGAGCGATTCCGATCTCGAGTAAAGGGTGCGCCTGCACTGGATTTTCTTACAACCAAGCCACAGAGGAGGACTACATGAGTACCGTCACGATCGTCGAAGAACAGCATGCCACCGGAGACGTCAGGAGCATCTACGAAGAAATACGAAACACGATGAAGCTGCCGTTCGTACCCAATCTGTTCAAGGTAATGGCCCACAACCCAGCCTATCTGCGAGCCAGTTGGGAAAGGGTGAAGGCAATCATGGGGCAAGGCGTTCTTGACCGCAGGACCAAGGAAATGGTCGCCGTGGCAGTATCGGCAGCGAACGGCTGCGACTATTGCGTGAGCGCGCATACGGCCGCGCTGAAGAGCATGGGTTGCGGGGATGCCGAAATCATCGAACTGATGGCCGTCGTGGATTTGTTCAGCGGCTTCAACAAGCTTCTCGAGGGGCTGCTTGTTGCGTCCGACATCGGCGTTGCGGCCAGACGCTAACTGAGCCATGGGGACGTCGAGCCTGACGGGCATTGAAGCGTGCATCTTTGATGCTTATGGAACCCTGTTCGATATAAGCAGCGTCGCCAGGGGCGCCGAGGATGCCCTTGGTGACCGTTGGCTAGCGCTTTCCGAACTCTGGCGAACCAAGCAACTTCAATATTCTTGGATTCGAGGGCTGGCCGGGCATCACGCCGATTTCTGGCAGGTGACCGGGGATGCGCTGGATTTCGCGATGGCGACGCAGGGATTGCACGATAAGGTGCTGCGCGACCGGCTGATGCGCTTATATCTCAGCATCTCCGCCTATCCGGAAGTTCCGGCCGTCCTCCGTCGTCTGAAAGCGGAAGGCATCCGGCTCGCGATCCTATCCAATGGCACGCCCGCCATGCTCGATGCCGCAGTCGCCAATGCGGGCCTCGATGGACTCTTCGATGCTGTGCTGTCGGTGGAGGAAGCCGGCGTCTATAAGCCTCATCCGGCCGTCTACAAACTTGCGACGAAGCATTTCCGCATCGAACCGGCCCAAGGCTGCTTTCTTTCGTCCAACGGCTGGGATGCTTACTCGGCCAAGGCGTTCGGCTATCGCGTTTTGTGGTGCAACCGCTTCGGGCAAGCGCCCGAGCGCATTCCCACGGCACCGGACAGGGAGATCGCTGACTTGGTCGCTCTTCCCGACTTGATCTGTCGCTGATCTGCCATGTAAGGAAACCGTACGGTCGCGCGACTAACGCTCAGTCCCAGGAGTCGCCCCAACCTGAAAAGAGGATCATTCATGACCAAGAACCTTGCAATCGTCGCCGCGCTGTCGGTTTGCTTTGGTGCCTGCAGCAACCTGCCTTCCTCGTCGATGCAACGTCCGTTGGCCATCAGTCCGGCTCCGGTAAGCTTTGACGGCAACGTCGCCGGCCAGGCTACCGAATACACTTTCGCGCTCGTACCGAACGGGGATCCATCTGCACCCGGCCTGGCGATGCGGCGTGGCGAGGCGATCCGGCTGGAACTGCCGGTGGGCTTCCGCCGAAACGGACAAGTCGCGATCCAGGCAGATGCCGACGTCAACATGGTCCTGACCAAGGGCTGGCCGCAGGCAGCGGTCAAGCTGGCGGGCCAGTACCGGATCGGCTATGACGAGAAGCGCAACGCCATGACCGTCACGGCGGTCGCCGATATCGGTACGGATGGCACCAACGCGCCCGGCATCAAGGTCATCCACCTGCGAGGCCGAACCTTCCTCAACCCCGGCCCGGGCGACTACCCGGTGACGGCGACTCTTGTCGGCGCCGACGGCACCGCAAAGAGCGAATGGAACGGCACCATCACGGTGCTCACTCGTGCGCCGGATGCTCGACTTGCGCCGACGAATTTCCACCTGCCCCCCGGCGCGAACGCGGATTTCCAGAGGGCGCTGCCCGGTCAGGTCATGCCTCATCCTCTCGGGGTACTGCTCTGGGACAAGCAGGGTCACCCGATGAACGACGTCGGCATCGCCCCGCGTGACCTGAACCGGTTCCCGCGCTATACGGGTGGCCTGCTCGTACAGGACACGAACGGCGACAAAGTGCTCGACCCAGCGGTCGACAAGGTGGTCGGCGGCATCATCGGTGCGGCGCCTGAAGGCGCCAAGGGTCAGGCGGCGACGAGCCCACGAGGTACGGAAGGCAAACCCGTGCTCTCCGGAGCCGTCCTGCGCAGCGCCGCTTTCCCGCCCGCGGCCGGCGGCGGAAAACCCAATCCCGGCTTGCTGGCCGCCGAGTTCCGCACGGGCGACAAACCGGGACAGTACCGTCCCACCTTCGAACTGATCGACGGCAACAGCTATCAATTCACGCTTGAAGCGATGGAAACAAACAAATAGCCGGCTCGGAGCCGACAACGTCGAGGCAACGGCATGCCGGCAAAACGGGAGGAACCGTGTTTTTCTCTGGAGCAAAACGCAAGATCGCCGAATTGACCGCCCGCTCGGCCGATGCCGAGCGCGAGCGTGAAGCCTTGCGGCGGGAACTGGACGAGGCGCGCGTCCGGTTGGCGGATGCCGACGCCCGTATTGCGGCCCTTGAAGCGGACAAGGAACATGCTGGCGTCGTCGCCCAAGCCGCCAGCTGCTTCGGCGAATCGTTCGCCGCCGTGCGCGCATCCCTGCAGGCCCTGGCGGAAGGCATGGAAGACCGTCGTCTTGCCGCCGCCGATTCGGCGGCCAGGTCGCGCACTAATCACGATGCCATGAAACGTATCCTCGGCCACTTCGACGTCGTTGCCGATGGCACCCAAAAGACGATGACCCGCATCGAGACCCTGGCGGGCCGTGCCGGGCAGATCAGCGGCATCATCCAGATTATCCGCGAGGTGGCGGACCAGACCAACCTTCTGGCGCTGAACGCCGCCATCGAGGCCGCCCGTGCGGGCGAGCAGGGGCGAGGTTTCGCGGTGGTCGCCGACGAGGTGCGCAAGCTTGCCGAGCGCACCGCCACGTCGGCGAACGAGATCACGAACCTGGTCACGACTAACCGGAGCGAGATGCACGCCACCCGCGACCATATCGCCGAATGGGCAGCCAAGGCTCAGGAGTTCGGCAGCGAGGGCAAGGCCATCGCCGAACTGATGGAGTCCTTGTATCAGACCACTCGCGGACTGGCGACCGACGTCGCGCAAAGCGCGCTGCACGCATTCGCCGAAACGGCCAAGGTCGAGCACCTCGCCTTCAAGTACGCGGCGGTGGAAGCCCTCGTTTCTGGCAATGCCCATATCGACACGGCGGCAAGCGATGAGAACGCCTGTCGCCTCGGCCAGTGGATTAGCCGAGTCAACGCTAGGAACGGACTCTCGCACCTCCCCGCCTATCGCGATCTGGAACGCGTGCACCAGGATTTCCATCGGCAAATGGCAGGGATGCCGTCCATGATGCACGCATCCGCCGCCGACATCATGCAGGGCGTAAAGGCTATCGACGATGCGGAGCGTGATCTCTTGCGGACGTTCGATCGTCTGCTGACCGATGCTGACCGAGACACCTCCGCTGTCTTCGGCTTGCCGTCGGATTAGACGGGCAACGGCCAACGTTCAACAGAGGAGCTTCATGGCGCATCCCAAGGAAGGCAAGACAGTCGTCATCAACGGTCACAACGTACTCGTAGAATGGACGCGGGCGGCAGCGGCGGCGCTATCGAGGCGCGAGACGCCGATCTATGTCGAACTCGAACTCTACTTCTCCTGCTTGGTGAAGAAGTTCGTGCATTTCCGCGAGGACTCGCGCGGGAGGGACACCGTGCCGGTCGGCGACAAGCTGCGGCTCTATTTCCGACCCGTAACGTCGACGGCCTGCACATTCGAGGTTGCGGAACGGCTTGGTCGCCAGCCCGAGATGGAGATCGACAGCGAGGCATTGCGCCATGTCGCGCCGAAATACGTGCTTATCGACCATGTCGCTGGCACTTGGCGCGGCAGCTACGGACTCTGATCGAATGGCAGGAACGATTGTAAGAAATGACGCGTCCGCACGACTAATGGATACAAGCCACTCCGGCTTGGCTCATTTACAGTCGAAGGAGGACAATATGTCGATGATGTGCAAAATGAACGGTGAATGCTCGCACGCCAAGGGAATGTGTGTTCACGAGAAGATGATGGCGGTGATCGTCATGGTCGGCGTCATCGCGGCGATCGCGCATTGGGGATTCCGCTTGTTCTGACCGGGACGCGAATATCGCGCGCACCCGGACGATTCGCACGTGTCTCGGGGAGAACGGCGGCGAGAAGATGCAATCTGGTGCCAAGGGAGGCGTCATGGGTTTCATAGGCGATATCGGCCGGTATTTGGGTATTGGCGGCGGAGATATGCGCCCACGGCATCATGAGGACATGCTGGCGAGCCTGCTGGTGATGGCCTGGATGGTCGAAGCGCGCGATCCCTATACAGGCGGGCACCTGTGGCGGGTCTCGCAGTTCTCGTCGCTGCTCGCCGCCGATGCCGGGCTCCCCGCGGCCGATGTCGCCCGTGTCACCGTAGGCGGATTCCTGCATGACCTCGGCAAGGTCAGCGTGCCCGACCAGATTCTGCGCAAAGCGGACAAACTTACGTCTGACGAGTACGAAGTTATCAAGACCCATCCCGAGGTCGGCTGGCGCATGCTCGCCGGTCACCCGCTGGCGCGACTCGCCGAAGCCGCCGTGCGCGCCCACCACGAGACGCCCGACGGCCGCGGCTATCCGCGCGGGCTCGCCGGCGCCGCGGTGCCCGAGGACGCGCGCATCGTCGGCATCTGTGACGCCTTCGACGCTATGACCAGCACGCGGCCCTACCGGCGCGGCATGCCTACCGCCAAAGCGCTGGCCATCATCGAGGAGAACCTCGACCGGCAGTTCGACCGGGCATTCGGCACTCGCTTCGTGGCGCTGGGCCGCGCCGGCCGGCTCGACCATATCGTGGGCCACAGCGATGAGGGCATTCCGCTCCACGACTGCATGATGTGCGGCCCGACCCTGGTGCTGCGTCGGGAGCAGGCCGTCGGCGACCATATCTATTGCCGCAACTGCGGCGGCGAATATCAGGTCGAGGCCGATCGAGAACAATTGCTGACCGTTGCGACCGGGCGCACTGGCAGCGCCGAGAAGTTGGAGCCCGAAGCCGACACCGAACTGATCGCACGGCTGGTGCGCGACTCGGCGCGCACCCTGTTGGCCACAGGATAGGGCCGGTCGCGTGCGTTCCTACGGCCTTCTCCGGACCGCCTGTCAGCGCCCCACCGTGCTGGCCGCGCTGCGGGTGGCGCTGGTAGTGGGCACGGTCCTCAACCTCATCAACCAGGGCGGGCGGGTGGTCGATGGGCAGCCGCTGTCGTGGTTCCATGTGGCATTAAACTACCTCGTCCCATACTGCGTGTCGAGTTACAGCGCGGCCCGCAACGAACTCCGACGCCGCTGAAAGGAAGTCTCGTGAGCCACGCAGCATTGAGTTTCGACGACGAGAGCTTCAAGGCACTGCGCAGCGACATGCTGCGCTTCGCCGAGCTCCAGTTGCGCGACGACCAGATGGCCGAGGACATGGTGCAGGAGGCGATCATCGCGGCGCTCGATGGTGCGCAGGGCTACGCCGGCCGCGCGGCCATCAAGACCTGGGTGTTCGGCATCCTGCGCAACAAGATCGTCGACGCGATCCGCAGTCGCAGCCGGACCTGCAATCTCTCCGCTCTGACATCGGAGGATGAGCAACTCGATGACGCCTTCGACGCGCTTTTCGGACGCGGCGACCATTGGCGGCCGGAGGGCAGGCCACGCGACTGGGGCGACCCCGAAGAGGCGCTGCACCAGCAGCAATTCTGGGCCGTGTTTGACGCCTGCCTCAAGCATCTGCCGGAGAACACCGCGCGCGTCTTCATGATGCGCGAATTCCTTGAGTTCGACACCGCGGAGATCTGCGCCGAGCTCAAGATCAACACGAGCAACTGCCATGTCATCCTCCATCGCGCGCGCAACGGCCTGCGCCGCTGCCTGGAGAAGACATGGTTTGCGCCGGGAGCCAAATCATGCTGAAGTGCAAGACCGTGACCCATCTGTTGTCCGAAGCGCAGGAGCGCGAACTTAGCGTGATGGAGCGTATGCAGCTCACGCTGCACCTTTCGATGTGCTCCGGCTGCCGCAATTACAGGAAGCAGATCGGCTTCCTCCGCACGGCGGTGCGCCACCACCCGGCCGGCAATCCGAAAACGGACGAAAGCAATTCCATGTAAGAAATCGGCGGCCTCATGCGACTAAGGGATGGAACCCCACTTTCTTGAGGAGACGTCCCATGCTGAAGTTCTTGCGTTCGCTGCTGCTGTTGCCGTTGTTCTTCGCCGCTACCGCCTTTGCCGGCGGCCAAGCTTTCGACCAGGCCACCTTCGACGGCCTGCAAAAGCAGGGCAAACCGGTGCTGGTCTGGATTCACGCGGACTGGTGCCCCACCTGCAAGGCGCAGGACTCCATCATTTCGGACCTGCTGACGACGCCCGAACTGCAGGGGCTGACTGAGCTCAAGGTCGATTTCGACGCGCAGAAGAACGTCGTGAGGTCCTTCAAGGCGACGATGCAGAGCACGCTGATCGTCTTCAAAGGCGGCCGCGAAGTGGGCCGCTCGACCGGCGACACGAAGAAGGACAGCATCGCCGCGCTCTTGAAGAAGTCGATCTGAGGCAGGCATGGACTTCGGTTTCGGCACCTACGGTTTGTCGCTGGCGGCAGGAACGCTATCGACACTCTCGCCCTGTGTTCTGCCGCTGGTGCCGATTCTGCTCGGCACAGCGTTAACCGCCCATCGGTTCGGGCCCTTCGCCCTTGCCGGCGGGCTCACACTCTCCTTCACGGGTATCGGCATCTTGGTCGCCAGCGTCGGCGCGGCGCTCGGTCTCGACCCTGGCACGTTCCGCGCAGCCGCTGCCGTTCTGCTCATCGCGTTTGGCGCGATCCTGCTCTCGTCCTATCTCCAACAGCGCTTCGCCGCGGTGACGTCCGGTTTATCGGGTGCGGGCCACGGGCTGCTCAATAGGGTGACGTTGGACGGGCTGGCCGGGCAATTCGTGCTCGGTTTGCTGCTGGGACTGGTCTGGAGTCCCTGCGCCGGCCCGACGCTGGGTGCGGCCGTGACGCTGGCGAGCCAGGGCAAGGACCTCACGCAGGTGACGCTGCTGATGGCGTTGTTCGGCGTCGGTGCGGGGCTCCCTCTCATCGCGCTCGGCCTAATGTCGCGCCAGGCGATGGCGCATATGCGCGGCAAGCTACTCGCTGCCGGGCATTGGGGTAAGCAGGCGCTGGGCGGCATCATGCTGGGACTCGGCGCCCTGATCCTATCGGGTGCCGACAAACTGTTCGAGGCGTGGGTCCTGCAAGCGGCGCCGGCGTGGCTGGTCGGGCTCACCACCTCGATTTGATTCCGGGCGCGGACAGATGCAACCGATTCTCGAATCCATGCTGACCTGTCCGCACTGCGGCTTTGCCGAGCGCTTGGCCATGCCGACGGATGCCTGCCTGTTCTTCCACGAATGCCGTGGCTGCCACGCGCTCTTGCGGCCCAAGCCCGGCGACTGCTGCGTCTTCTGCTCATATGGAGACGTCAAGTGCCCGCCGATGCAGGGCACTACGCCCACTGTCTGAAAGGAAACGACATGGACTATGTCGGATATCTGCTGCTCGCGTTGATTGCTGCGATCGTGCTCCTCCAGTGGCGCATGGCGAAAAAGGCGCGGGCGATCGAAGGACAAGCGGCGCCGGAACTCGACCCGGCGATCAGCGACAAGCTGCGCGAACGCGGCCGCGTCCTGCTCTATTTCTTCAGCCCGAATTGCGGCCCTTGCCGCTCATTCACGCCGCGCATCGATCGCGCTGCCGCCCGCCACGACAACATCTTCAAAGTCGACGTCAGCCGTTCGACAGACCTCGCGCGTCGGCTCGGCGTCATGGCGACACCAACGACGGTGCTCATCTCCGAAGGGCGTATCGCGCAGGTCGCCCTTGGCGTCCTGAGCGACGAACGCCTCGAAGAACTTATGCGGCCGTAGCGATTCCTGCGAGCCTCGAAAGAATGATCATGAAAAAGAGTACCTCGTTGGGCCTATACGGGCCCCTCCACACAAGCTTCGGGCCGGGAGCCAAGCTTCCGGCCAACCCCTGTTCGGCCAAGTCAGCAAATCCCTGCGCGACGAAGCCGGCAACCCCTGCGCGAGGAAATGAGTCGCGCTTCAAACCACTCTGGGAGAAACTACCATGATGCAATCCTTGTTCCGCAAATCCGTCACGCTCAGCGCCGTCGCCCTGATCGCTTCCGCACTGGCGCTGCCCGCCAGTGCCGAGCAGATGGCAAAAAATCCTTGCGCGCAGGCCGCCAATCCCTGCGCGATGAAGGCCGCCAATCCCTGCGCCAAGAGCCACAAGGCCAAGCATATGAAGAAGGAAAAGGCGGCCAACCCCTGCGCCGCAAACCCTTGTGCGACCAAGGCGGCCAACCCCTGCGCGAAGAAGTAATTCACGAAGATGGGAGCGGGATCGCAGCGATCGTTGGTCTTGACGGCGGTCGGCCTCCTGCTCGCGCTGACGGGCTGCGGTCCGGGCTCGACGCCCGGATCGCAATCGGCGTCATCGGCAACGACCGCCGCGGACACGACTGCAGCATTCCTGGCAAGCCATTGGCAGAGACCTCTGGCGCCCAACGGACCGGCACCGGCCCGTTTCAGTTCGTTGGAAGCCACGTTGGCACCGGAAGCCTGTGGCGCCTGTCACCCGCAACAGTATCAGGACTGGCGAACTGCGTTGCATAGTCACGCCATGAGCCCAGGCCTCTTGGGGCAATTGCAGTCGATGGGTGCTGATGCAAGAGAAGATCACCAAGCCTGCCTGCAGTGCCATGCGCCGCTGGCTGAGCAGCAAGAACATCTAGTACGCTCGCTGGCGGCAGGACGCACTTTACCTCCGCTAGCCAAGGGCATCTCTTCTGCGCAGGGCTTGTCGTGCGCCGGTTGCCATGTACGCAAGAACGGGCGATTTGGTCCGCGGCGACTGGATGGAACGGTACCGGCTTCCGACTCAGTATTACCGCATGATGGATGGCAAGCAACCGATGCGTTCGAGGATTCGCGCTTCTGTGCCGCTTGCCATCAGTTCGAAAACGACGGGCCGAGCCTCAACGGCAAGCCGCTGGAGAATACCTACGCCGAGTGGCGGGCCAGTCGCTATGCGCGCGAGAACCGGAGCTGCCAGTCCTGCCATATGCCGCAACGGAAGCATCTGTGGCGCGGCATTCACGACCCGGCGATGGTAAGAAGCGGGGTCACCGTCGACGCGGTCCTTCGATCCGTTGCCGATGGCCGTGCCGATGCGGAACTAACCATCGCCAATACCGGCGTCGGCCATGCGTTCCCAACCTACGTGACACCGCGCGTCGTCGTCGAAATCGGTCAGGAAGACCGCCACGGCGAGCTGATCGCGGCCACCGTTGAACGTCACGTGATCGGCCGGGATGTGAGCCTGGATCTGACCGGCGAACGCGCGGACACTCGTCTGATGCCGGACGAAACTCGCCGCTACGCATACAAGCGGCCGCTCGATCCTCGTGCCGCGGCGGTGGCCTACCGGATCACGGTCCTGCCGGATGATTTCTATGCCAAGTTCTACCGAGCCACGTTAAGTGATCTTGAATTCAAGGCCGGGCGGCCGGCAATTCGCGTAGCGTTGCGGCATGCGGAAAACAGTAGCTATGTGCTATTCCTGCGGGAAGCGCCTGTCGGATTGCAGCAAGACAATCGAGCTGCCAACGCCGTGGCGCCAAGGATCCAATAGACGAGGCTGGACCATGAAGATCCAAGTTCTGAAGTCAAGAAGGGCCAAATGGCTTCCCGCGTTGGCGCTGGCGGTGACAACGGTGCTGGCAGGCTGCGGCCGCACCGATAGCGCATCGTTTGTCATCGACCGCAATTACGACGGCTTTAGTCTCGGCGCCGGTACCGCACTGACGTTCGAGCGCGAGAAAGCATACGCATGGAGCGACTGGAATCTTGCGGTCGTCGTTCGCCACGATCCCGATTGCCAGCGTCGCCATCCGCTGCTGACGACCAGCAACGATGCCGTCGACGTTCAGTTGTACATGCCCGAACGCGGCGCGTACATCATCAAGGCGGGCCGGCGGTGGTACGTGACGGAACTTAAGTCTTGCCGTTTTCAGGCATTCAAGGAACCGCCGCCCGAACCGGGGCCGTTAGTCGGAACGGTTGAGGCGAGCGAGAGGGAATTGAAGTTCATTCCGACCTCGCAGGCCGTCCAGTGACCGAAGCTCGGGTTGGCGGTCCCGACACGATCGGTTTTGGAAACAGCTTACGCAGGACGCTCTCATCGAACGAGAGTTCACGCCGCGGCAATGTGAGTCGGGGTTGCTTCGCGCCCGCATGAAATATCTCAGGCGCATGGCCATGCCTGTCTATATAGACTTGGCGTGCAAGCTCTCGACGCCTTGGGTCGAGCATCTCCAGCCAGTCGACGAAAAGTCGTCGTCCCTTGGCGAGGTTACAGTCGCCGCAGACATAGACGGCATTCCGAATCGAATCTTCGCCACCGCGCGAGAGCGGGTCCATATGATCCAAATGTGCGGATCGGGACTCCTCGTTCATCTCCGGCGCAAGGAGCGCGAGACTTCCCAGGGGGCCGCCGCAATAAGGACATGTCGATCGCTCGGTATAGAGCGTCGCCGGGAATTCGTACGGTACGGCGTAGTGACGCCACCAGGGACCAAAAATAATCTCGAGCTTTCTTGCTTTAGCCGGCTCATCGGCAAGCATTTCGGCCAGGGAATTGCCCGCCTCGGCGGTCATTTGGCCGGGAAACGAATGAGCTTGAATTGCGGCTTGCCGGCGGCGGCGGACTCCTCCTGCACTTCCTGGGCTGTGGCGGGCAGCCCGCGTTCAAACCGTTCCCTAAGCCCTTCGGGGCTCACATCCAGGTAGCGAATGGCCGATCGGACGTCACGCCAACCGACGTATTCCATCAATTCCTTAAGCTCCCATCCATTCGCGTTCGCCCAGCCGGCAAAGCCACGGCGCAGCGAATGGCTGCTGTATTCCCCGACGTCCGCGACGCCCGCGGACGCGAAAAGGCGCCGAAGCAACGGGATGATGCTCGCCGCCGCCAACCCTTCTGGCGCAATCGTGCCCCAGCGGTCGATTGCCCGGAAGACAGGACCATCCACAAGGCCAGACGCGGCAAGCCAGGCTTCATACGCCGACACTGGGCACATGCAGGATAGCGCCGGACAACGAAACGTCCGCCCTTCCGCATTTCGGTCGCCCTTGCTCCGGGGGATGAAGCAAGTAAGGCCCTCGCCGCGGGCAATGTCGATGTGTTCGATACGCAGGCGCACCAGTTCGTCGGAACGGAAGCCACGCCAGAAGCCCAGCAATACGAGTGCGCGATCGCGGGCATGGCGCAGCGCTGCGGCACGGTCGCCTCGCGCTTGCGCCGCCTCGGCAGCCTTTTGAAGCCACGTATCTACCCGCTGAAGGGCATCGAGTTGCAGCGGCTTTGCCCGCTTTTCCTGGGCGGGATGCAGGGTTCGGATGCCCTTCATCACCTGCCGCACCATAGCCGCCTTGGTGGGGTCTGGAAATCCGTGGCTCGTATGCCAGTGGGACAAAGCCGCCAAACGGTGCTGAAGCGTATTGGCCGAAAGCGCCGCAGCGTAATCGGCGAGGTAGCGCGCAACTGTCTCGGCTGTCGCCGGCAACAGCCCCTTCCACTCGACCTCGAAATGGCGCAGCGCAGAGGCATAGCTTCGGCGAGTATTTTCGCGGTCAGCGGCTTGCAGGTATGTGTCGACCCGGCTCATAAATAGGCGACTTAACCTCCTTCGTCGATGATCACGATCACCGGCGGTGCTAGCGGCGTGCGGCCTTTGCCCAAACCACGCGTCCGCCCCGAATGAAGAAGTGACTCTTGCATCCCCTCGTTCGCCAGACTGAGGGCGAGAGGGTAATCAGCCCATTCTTGGAAATTTTCGCCCGCCAACTCGGCCGATCCGTCGGTATGAGGCTCAACGAGACCGCCTCACCACACCCACAAGGGCACAGAAATGACGCAGCCCAAGGCTTCGGCGTATCTCCGATTAAGTAGAGCACGCCGGGTTTCACGACATCCGGCGCATCTTCCACACGGGCGACGGCCAGTGGTCTGGCACCGCCAAAGGCCTGACTAAGCCAGTTACCAAACTCTTTCCACCAACTCATTGCTCTCTCTTCTACTGGCTCAATTCTGCCCAATCGAGCGGCGGCTCTACGTCGCCGCGACCAACGTGCCTGCTTAATAGCGTGCACGGAGCGCCATCCGTCTCGTGATCGAAGATTCCGTGTGACAGACTAATGCGATTGACCGCGAACTCTCCGTTGGGATCGATTCTATATGGATGCAAGCGGGCCAGGAGTTCACTTACCGCCATGCTTGCTATCAAAGAGTTCAGTTGAACGACGGCGGGGCGATCTTCGTTGCCGCCGCGTATGTAGCCTTCGGCCAATAGCTGCTTGTATTGCTGAGGGTCCGTACGTTGCAGCCCCGCCGCCCGGACCTGCTCAAGATTGAACACATTGCGGCTCATCAGGCTGGAGCCGCCGGGTTTCAGATAATGTACGGATCCGCAAACCTGATCGACTCCGCCCATTCCATCTGCTTGGATTTTTACGCCCAAGTCGAAGTACGGGATCATGTAGAAGGCCGTTAGCTTGTTCAACAGGTAACGTCCATCTACGGTGTCCATGCAGCCGAACACGGCGTCGCATAGTGAAATCTCGCGGATTACGTCCCGATCGAACAAGGTCTTGACGTAGGTTCTGACCTCGGTGCCCAGCCCCATGGCATGCACTGCTCGCGCCGCGACCTCTACCTTTGGGAGGCCTGCCCGCGCATCGTCCATCGTCGTATTGACGATCCGGTTAAGATTCTTCTCCTCGACATGGTCGGGATCAATCAGGACAAGAGAACCGACGCAATTCCTCGCCAATTGTTCGATCACGGGACTCCCTGTGCCTGAGCAGCCCACTACAGCAATACGCAAGTCGCGAAGCCTTTGATAGGTCCCAGCGCCGAACGTTTGAGCGACCCGACGACCAAACTCCGGAACGGATGCAGTGCGATGGTTACCGGGAGGGTGATACCGCCGAATGTCGTCGCCTACAACCGCGATGCTTTCGAGATCGGTAAAGCTTCCATCCTCATGCACCACGCGGCCGAACGCGCGCGCGTCATCCATCACAATGACACTCGCGTGCGGGGCATCGCTATCCGTCCAGGAATATAGGCTCGGAAATAGCTGGCGGTCAGATTCGTCGTCGACGGCGGAGAATCTGTCGTAATGCCGGTGTCCGTGGATCTTCACGAGAGCCCAGTCAAATTTTGCCGCTTCAGTGAGGAGCGGAACAAGGAGATCCGTTGGCCAGGTGACGCAGTCCGGACGCCGGACGCTGCATGCTGAATAGGGCACAAGTTCCAGACGACGCACGAGAAGCCGATGAACATCGCTGCCAGCGGCGCGACCGCACAGTGCAATAGCAACGGCTTCACAGCCGTCGTCTGGGAAGAGATGCCGCATGAGAGATTCATGCTGGCTTTCCGTCATCGTAAGCGTGACCTTCATCTTCAAGCCTTCCGCGTTTCCCGGTCCAGCCAATCGTGTACCAGCGCAAAATGCGTGGCCAAATTGTCGAGTCCGGGCCTCCAGGGATTCGCCGGTGTACGGTGACGGCTCCACCGCTGCCACGACTTGCCATCAAACTGATCGGGAGAGATCGCACCGATCGGTTTCCCGTTGGTGCGCGTTAGGGCCGGGAAGAAATAGACCATGTCGATCTGCGCGTCTGGATAGCCGGCCTCAATCCGCACGTTGGCCGCGACGCGATCTATCTGGTAGCCTGCCGGAACGGGCAGGTCGTACACCACCACGCGCAGAACGGTGCCCTCCCGGACAAGCTCGTAGTTCGCGCCGCGGCTTTCAAGCCACTCCATGTCTTCGGCCGGCAGTGCGAAATCCCTCCGCATGGATCAGCCCTCGGTCTGATCAAGCGGCAGCGTCACAAAACGTTCAACGCCTGGCTGGCGCAGGTCAACTGTTTGGTCGAGCGCGATACGCACCGGCTGCCCACCCTTGACCTTGAGGTATATGGCATACTGCTCTGGCGGGTTCTTTCCGGCGAGAGTCAGGAGATCGCGACCGGTCGGCGTCGGATTAGTGGTTTCGAGGAGTGGCGGTTTGTCAATCTGAATCTTGAACACCTGAGGCTTACCAGCGTGCTCGGCCTTTTCTTCAGCCTGTTCCAGCTTCGCCTCAGCTTGCTCAAGCTTCTCCACTACCTGCTCCAGCTTTTCCTCGGTTTGTTCGAGCTTCTCGACAGCGTGTTCGAGCTTCTGCTCAATGCCTTCCGCTGCAGGAGACTTCGGTTGCTCATCTTTGCTCATATGCGGCCATCCCTTCCTGTGGTCCCGAAATCGGGCTCACCACGTTATGCGCTATGCCCGACCGTCCTCGGACATCTAGAAAATCATTCTTGCCGTGTCCGCGTCACGCCGGCGCCTGCGCATAGAGTGGTATGAGTATGGCGACCGATGATTTCCAGGAGACGCGTGCCACCACTGCCGAAGTGGCGGCGGCCCTGGCGGCGCTTTCCGATGCCGATCTGGTGCGGCTGAAGCGCGTTGCCCAGCTCAGAAGCGCCGGCTTAAATGTAATCACATGGGAGGACCTGGTGAACGAGGCGGTCGCTCGTTCGCTGGCCGGCGCAAGAGTGTGGCCACTACACATTCCGTTTATTGCCTTCATGGCACAAACCATTCGAAGCATCGCTAGCGAAGAACGGCGGCGGGTTGAACATGAGCAGACTTCCGCTGAAACTGATTTGCGGTCGAGCGAAGACGATGACCACCCGATCGCAGACCGGGCGGTCAATGACATTACGCCGGAGCGCGAGGTAATCGCCCGAAGGACCCTCAGTGCTATTGAGGGCCTGTTTCAAGACGATCAGGAGGCGACA
Source organism: Rhodocyclaceae bacterium (assembly GCA_027310465.1). Classification (GTDB taxonomy): domain Bacteria; phylum Pseudomonadota; class Gammaproteobacteria; order Burkholderiales; family Rhodocyclaceae; genus Nitricoxidireducens. The sequence continues at coordinate 4,566 of DAIDAU010000041.1, read as the reverse complement.
GCGATTCTTCAGGGTTTCGCCGAAGGGGCGACGCCAGAACAGATTCAGGCATCGGCCGCCCTTACGCCGACGCAATATGCATCAGCTCAAAGACGAGTCCGACGTCGGCTGGCCCGCCATTTTGCGGGAAAGGAGAATTAACATGGGGAAACGGCAAAGCGATATTGGTAGGCTTGATAGGGTCAATACGGGCCTGGAGGACTTGATACTCGCGGCCTCGGATAGGGAGATTCTTGCCGAGGGTGCGTCGGAGGCGCAATATGTCCGGGCAATAATTGCCAAGGGCATCTCCAAGTGCGATACATCAGCTACCTCGAATGCGATTGTCCGGCCCAAATCGAAGAAGCACCGCACCGAAACACTGGTCGATTGGCAGACCAAAGTTGCCTTTTTCCGGAATCTGATGGCGACGCGTCCTGACTTGTCGCCGCGCCTGGGAGCCGTATTCGGAGCCGGACGGACGCCGACGAGCAAGGAGCTTGAAGACTTGGCCGACGAGTTGATCAATCGAGGATTGCTGCCGAAAGGTGGTCCGAAGAAGAAGTAGCGCCGGGAATAGCTCCCGCGGAGGGTGGCATCGTGACATCTGAAGTCGTTGTGATGAATCGGCTTGGGATCGCGCTGGCAAGCGATAGCGCCGCAACCGTCTATGTCGGTGGCCGACCGAAGTTCTACCATGCCGACAAGTTGTTCATGCTGTCGAATTACCATCCGGTCGGCGTAATGGTCTACAACAACTCGTCCTTGCTCGGCGTCCCTTGGGAAACGATCCTCAAGATGTATCGCGCTCGATTGGATGCCAAGGGCTTTGACACACTCGAGGAATATTCGGCGGACCTGATTGCTTTCCTGAATGGAAATGATCACTTGTTCCCGGAAGTTGTGCAGCGCCAGCACTATCTGCATTTGGTAAGGACGCTATTCAAGGGGATTCGTAAGGGCATTGAGGACGAAATGCGGCTTGCGCTTCTTGGTGACAATCCCGACGTAAAGGAGGTGCTCAAGAAAACGCAGGCGGATGTAATTCAGCGATCACTAGCTGAATGGCAGGGAAAGAAGGACGTCGAGTCCAAGTGTTATGACGCCACTGGCGTCGCGAACAAGATGGCAGGCGAAACCTCTGGCGACATCCATAAAATGATTGCCGAGTACTTCGACGGCGCCGAGGGAACCGAGGTAAATGCTCTGTATGACCTGGCCAGGCTCGTCGTCAGCAAAGAAGAAATCCTCGCCGAGTCCCTTTCGGGCCTTGTTATCGCCGGCTTTGGCGATCGTCAATACTTCCCGGTTATGCAGGAATACGAATTGGGCGAGATCTTTGGGGGACGGCTCAAGTACAAATGCGAGGGTACTTCTCGCATCGATTCCGATACGCCATCTGTCGTTCGTCCCTTCGCGCAGTCTGATATGGTGGAGACCTTTCTATCCGGCATGAGTCCGGCCTTCGAGATGAAACTGTTGCGAGAGCTTGTGAAGGTCATGCTTGCCTCGCCGGAGGCTATCATCGACGGCATGCCTGGGGTGGGCAAAAAGCGGAAGGACGCGTACAAGGAGAAGGTCCGACCGATCGCGGAGGAAGCCATCGTTTCGATGGTGCGCAAGTTGCGCGATTATCGGAAGACCAAGCACCTCGAACCAATCCTTCAATCGATTGAATTCCTGCCGAAGAACGAATTGGCACATGTCGCGGCATCGCTGGTCAACCTCAGTTCTTTCCAGAAGCGCATTTCGATCAGCGAGGACGAGACCGTTGGCGGTCCAATTGATGTTGCCGTTATCTCGAAAGGCGATGGATTCGTCTGGATCGAACGCAAGCACTATTTCAGGCCGGAATTGAACCGGCATTTCTTCCGCCAGAACGGGCCGAAGAGTCCGAAAACAGAGGAACCTAGCACCCATGACAAAACGGACGACCAGCAAGACTCAGGCACATGAGAAGGCACTCGCGCTTCTCAAAGCGGAGCAGTCGCTGGTGGATCAGCTTATCGCCGAGGACCCCCGGCTAAAGGCTGCGTCCAAGCAAGCGCGATATTCCGCGAGCGGGGATGATGGCATTGGTGAGGACACGGTTCAAATCTACCGGCAGCGCCTACGCGAGTAAGAACCAATCGCTGACGCTGGCAGTAGTTTGCGTGCTGCTGGAACGGCAACATGAAGGGCAGCGATGGCAATACCGTTTGGCCAGAGATGGTGGCGAAGTAGCGTGGGCCGTACAAGAAGAAGGGCGGCGAAATGATTATTCCGCCTGAGACCTGAGGAACTCTTCGTATTCCTTCTGGGCGTCAAGCCATTCCTGGCGTGCCGCGCACCATTCGTCTGCATCATCCTGGCTAGACGAAGCAAGATAGGCGGTCAATTTTTTATTGGCCGCCTCTTTTGCTTTGTAGGCCTTATCCCGAAGTTCTTCGGCTTTCTGCTCGTTAGGGGTAGCCATTACGACTCCAGTTCGCACCCCACAGCTGAAATATAGCCCATGCCCATATCAAGCTGAAACCTACCGCAAACTCAAGGGTGTCGCCGAAACCTCGAAAAGTGCCATTTCGCTTCCATCTTCCTCGTTTATCGTTTCGTTTGGCGATCACATTTGATAACGCACCATTATCACCTCCAACATTTTGGCGTTTTGTCGGTATTCTTGACGCACATAATAGTATGTATTATCGTGGTATGTACTACGGTATGAAATAGGTGGAGACGACCATGGCGCGCGGCGGCATCTACAAGTCCGAAGTCATTAGGGCTCGGGACAAGCTCTTGGCGATGGGGCGATATCCGTCGATCGATGCGATCCGGCAAGAACTCGGCAACACGGGTTCGAAAGCCACGATCCACCGATACCTCAAGGAGATCGAGGAAGAAGAGGGAGGCAAGGCCGGAAGCAAGGTCGCCATCAGCGAGGCGCTCCAGGATCTCGTGGCGCGCTTGGCGGAGCGCCTCAATATGGAGGCGGACGCCCGCATCGCGGACCTGACGGCCAAGCACGCCGGCGAACTGGCCGAGCAGCGCCAGGCGCTCGAAGCGGTCCAGGCCGAGGCGGCGACCCTGCGCAAGACCCTGGAAAAGGCCGAAGCGGATCGCGCCAGCGAGCATGCGGCCCATCAACGGACGAAGGACCAGCTCCAGCGGGAGACGGTCGCGCATGCCACGACGATGCAACAGGTGACCGACTTGGAAGATCGCCTCCAGGCGGAAGGGGGGCACCGGCGGTCGCTAGAAGAAAAGCATGTCCATGCGCGCGAGGCGCTCGAGCATTTCCGGGCCGCGTCCAAGGAGCAGCGCGAGCAGGACCAGCGGCAGCACGAACAGCAGGTTCAATACCTGCAGGGCGAGATCAAGACCTTGCGGGCCGGTTTGGTCCAGGCGCAGCAGGAGGCCGTCACGAGCAGCCAGGAGAGCGCCCGCCTGGCTTCGGAGTTGTCCCGATCGGAACGATCGCTCCACGACGCCACGTCAGAGTTACGAGCGTTGAAGGACGTCAAGGCCCAATTGATGTCGGCCGAACAACAGGTGGACCGGTTGGGGCGCCAGGTGGTCGAGCTGCAGGCGGAGGCCGGTGCCCACCAATCACGGAATGCCGAATTGGAAGCCGGCCGAACATCCGATCGGGAGGAGATTCAGCGGCTTCAGGTAGATCTGGCCGCGGCCCGAGCCTCAGCCGACGCGCAGGACCAGCTCGCCGAGAAAATCCAATTCTGGATGGCTCGGTCAGGGGGAAGCGCCAATCAGACCCCGACGTCAGGCGGGTGCTGAGCCCCGTGGTTGCGGGCTAAACGACGAAACCGCCAACCTCAGCATGAGCTCGCGAAGCACCACCTGGCAAGTTGAGGTTCGCCAATAAGCCATTGACTTAACTAGATATTATTCTTAACGGCGCCGTAGTTCATTGATTTATTGTAGTATTTTTATCGGCAGTTTTTGCACGAAAAGTACGGGAACCCTAATCCTTCGGCGCGACGGACTTGGGGGGGGCAGAAAAGGGCAGTCGGGACACGAAAGCGGCAAGAAACACGGAAACGTGACCGTTCCGGACGCTTTTAACCTGAATTTTTAGTTTGCGTGGCGGCAAGATCCCTCCATGCAAACAAAAACATTTTTCACGGCGCCGTTGCTGTCGGTTCGGCAAGTGGCGCATGCTCTCGGCATAACTTCCCGCACCGTCGGCCGGTGGGCGGATGGCGAAAGGTCTGCGCCGCACGGCTTCCCAGCGCCCGTGCGCCTCGGCGGCAGACTGCTTCGGTTTCGCGCCGACGACATCGAAAACTTTGTGGCCTGCTTGCCGCCGGTCGGCCCGCTGGCGGCGGCGCAAGATGCGCTGCCCCGCGCCGTGGATGCCGCGCCGGTGTTGCCGAAGCGGGGGCGCGGGCGGCCCCGGAAAGCCGCGGGAGCGGCGCCATGACGGATTTTCTCGTGCGCGAAGGCCACGTGGCGTTCGCCAAGCCGCTGCCGCGGGCGCTGTTGCGGGATCGCCGCCTTTCGTGGGCGGCTCGGGCGCTTTTCGCGTTCTTGTGGGATTTGCCGTTGGGGTGGCGGCCGAACGCCCGCCACCTGGCGCAGATGGGGCCGGAC
>DAIDAU010000038.1 GCA_027310465.1 Rhodocyclaceae bacterium | reverse complement strand
CCTCCTGGCGAAGGATTCTACTACCTCCCCAATGCCGTTGAGGTAGTGGTGGGCCCGGTGGGACTCGAACCCACGACCAAAGGATTATGAGTCCTCTGCTCTAACCGACTGAGCTACAGGCCCCCAATATGGAACGGCCCGCTGTCGCGGGCCGCAGCATTCCACTTATTCTGCGCCGTCGAGGAAGCTGCGCAGCTTCTCGGAGCGCGACGGGTGGCGCAGCTTGCGCAGCGCCTTGGCTTCGATCTGGCGGATGCGCTCGCGCGTGACGTCGAACTGCTTGCCGACTTCTTCCAGCGTGTGGTCGGTGTTCATCTCGATGCCGAAGCGCATGCGCAACACCTTGGCCTCGCGCGGCGTCAGGCTGTCGAGGATTTCCTTGGTCACTTCGCGCAAGCTGGCGTAGAGCGCGGCGTCGCTCGGGGAGAGCGTCGACGCGTCCTCGATGAAGTCGCCCAGGTGGGAGTCGTCGTCGTCGCCGATCGGCGTCTCCATGGAGATCGGCTCCTTGCTGATCTTGAGGATTTTGCGGATCTTCTCCTCGGGCATCTCCATCTTGACGGCGAGCGTTGCAGGATCGGGCTCGAGGCCGGTTTCCTGCAGGATCTGCCGGCTGATGCGGTTCATCTTGTTGATCGTCTCGATCATGTGCACCGGGATGCGGATGGTGCGCGCCTGGTCGGCGATCGAGCGGGTGATGGCCTGGCGGATCCACCAGGTGGCGTAGGTCGAGAACTTGTAGCCGCGGCGGTATTCGAACTTGTCCACCGCCTTCATCAGGCCGATGTTGCCTTCCTGGATGAGATCGAGGAACTGCAGGCCGCGGTTGGTGTACTTCTTGGCGATCGAGATCACCAGGCGCAGGTTGGCCTCGGTCATCTCGCGCTTGGCGCGGCGCGCCTTGGCTTCGCCGGTGGACATCTGCTTGTTGATGTCCTTGAGTTCCTTGAGCGGGATGCCGATGCGCGTCTGCAGGTCGATCAGCTTCTGCTGTTCTTCGATGATGGCCGGCGCGGCGCGCATCAGCTGCGCGGCGTACGGCTTGCCCGACTGCACTTCGTGCTTGAGCCACTCCATGTTGGTCTCGTTGCCGGGGAATATCTTGATGAAGTGTGGGCGCGGCATGTGCGCCTTGTCGACGCACAGATGCAGGATCTTGCGTTCGTGGCTGCGTGCGGCCTCGACCATGCCGCGCACCGAGTCGCACAGGCGCTCGGTGGTGCGGGCGGTGAAGCGGATGTTCATCAGTTCGCCGGAGATCTGCTTCTGGATGCGCAGGTAGGTCTTGTCCTGCGAGCCGCGCTTGGAGAGCGCTGCCATCTGCTTGCCGTAGGCGTCGTGGATCACGGCGAAACGCTCGAGCGCGTCCTGCTTGAGCTGCAGCAGCGAGGCGGAGACCTTGCCGCCGCCTTCCTCGTCGTCGTCTTCGCCTTCGTCTTCCTCGATCTCGGCTTCCTCGTCCTCGGCCAGCGCTTCGATGTCGTCGACGGCATTCGGATCGATCAGGCCGTCGATGACTTCGTCGATGCGCATCTCCTCGCGCGCCACCTTGCCGGCGAGCTCGAGAATCTCGGCGATGGTGGTCGGGCAGGCGGAAATCGCCTGGATCATGTGCTTGAGGCCGTCCTCGATGCGCTTGGCGATCTCGATTTCGCCCTCGCGCGTCAGCAGCTCGACCGAGCCCATCTCGCGCATGTACATGCGCACCGGGTCGGTGGTGCGGCCGAATTCGGATTCGACGGTGGACAGCGCCTGCTCTGTCTCTTCCTCGACTTCCGCCTCGTCGACGGCCGCGGGGGCGGCTTCGGTGAGCAGCATGTCCTCGGCGGCCGGAGCCTCGTCGAACACCTGGATGCCCATGTCGTTGAACGTCGAGATGATCGATTCGATCTGTTCGGCGTCGACGAGGTCGTCGGGCAGGTGGTCGTTGATCTCACCGTACATCAGGAAGCCGCGCTCCTTGCCGAGCGCGATCAGGTTCTTGAGGCGGGTGCGCTTGGTCTCGAGGTCGATCGGCTGGGCCGGCGCGGCGGCGAGCGCTGCGTGCTTTTCCTTGCTGCGGCGGCCCTTGGGCTCAGCCTTTGCGGCTTTCGGCGGCTCGACCGGCGCTGCTACGGCGGGAGCCTCCGGCGCAGCCTTGGGCTGAGCCTTGGCCGCCTTTGCCGGCGCCTTCGGGACGGGAGGAGGGGGAGTCTTTGCCTTGGTCGCCTTCGCAGGGGCTTTTGCCGCCGCCTTCTTTGCGGCGGGCTTCGCTGCGGCTTTGGATTTCGCTTGTTTTGTTTCCTTCGGCATGACGTTCCTCGGAAAATGACCTACCCGGCTCAAAATTGCCGGGAAACCGTACAGTATATGTGAAAAATCACTCGCTTGGCCGGGTTTTTTGGCTCTGCGCCTTGCGTGCCAGGAGGTCGCGGAGAGCGCGAAGCTCTTCCGGCGTGATCGTCCCCAAGCGGGCCTTTTCCGTCAGCGCCGAAATTTCGCCGGCCAAATCCTTGTTGCGCAAACGTTCCAGCGCGTCGACGAAGACCGCCTCGAGTTCGCCGGGGTCGGGTTCGTCCTCCGCCAGTCGCGACGCCCACTCCGACAGGGTCTCCTCATGCGGAGTTCCGCGAAAAGACTCGATGAGCATGCCGACGCCGCCGGCCGGCATCTCCCCGTGGTCGACGCGGTCGGCGATGGCGTGGAGCAAGGCGCCGTGAGGCGTGTCCTTGGAAATCCGCTCGAGCGGAAGGCGGGCGGCGCGCTCGGCCTTGTGGAGCACGGGCTCGAGCAGCGCATGCTCCAGGGAAACCGCGACCGTGCGGCGCCGCGGCTCGTACCCCGGGCGAAAGCGCCCGAGCGGCTTGATGCCGCACTGCGCCTCGATCTCGGCCTGCGTCAGTTGGGCGAGGTCGGCGACGGCCTTTGCCATCTGGGCCCGCAGGATCGGTGCGGCAACGCGCTGCAGCAGCGGCTTCGCCTCCTGCACCAGTTGCGCTCGCCCTTCGGCCGTCGTCAGGTTGAACTGCTTGTCGATCGGTTCGCCGATCGGCTTACGCACTTCGCGGATGAAGAATTCGGACAGTCGCGTGGCGCGCTCGCGCACCAGATTGTCGAATGCGTCCCGGCCGTGCTCGCGGACGTATTCGTCGGGATCCTGGTCGCCGGGCATCTGGAGGATTTCGACGCTCTTGCCGTCCTCCAGGTATTCCAGGCTGTTGTCCATGGCGCGCCGCGCGGCCCGGTCGCCGGCCGCGTCGCGGTCGAAACAGAAGACGACCCGATTCGCCTGCTTGAGCAGGCGATGGACGTTGTGGCCGGTGGTGGCGGTGCCGAGCGAAGCGACGGCGTTTTCGACGCCCAGCTGCGCCAGGCCGACCACGTCCATGTAGCCTTCGACGACGATCACCGTGTCGTTCTCGTGGATGGCCTTGCGCGCCTGCGGCAGCCCGTAGAGCTCGCGCCCCTTTTCGAACAGCGGCGTCTCGGGGGAGTTGAGGTATTTCGGCTCTCCGTCGCCGATCACGCGCCCGCCGAAGGCGATGACGTTGCCGCGCTGGTCGAGGATCGGAAACACGATGCGATCGCGGAAGCGGTCGTAGCGGCGGCCCTGGTCGTTCTCGATGACGAGGCCGCACTCGAGCAGGCCGGCGTCGCCGTAGTCGGTAAAGACTTTCTCCAGGCCCTGCCACTCGTCGGGGGCGTAGCCGAGCCCGAAGCGCGCCGCGATCTCGCCGGTCAGGCCGCGGCGCTTCAGGTAGTCGATCGCCTTGGGCGACGCCTTGAGCTGCTCCTTGTAGAAGCGCGCGGCGCGGGCAATGAGTTCGGTCAGCGGCGCCTTCTTCGCGCGCTCGGACTGGATGCGCTCGGACACCTGCGGCACCTGCATGCCGGCGCTGTGGGCGAGATCCTCGACGGCGTCGACGAAGCCGACACCCGAGTACTGCATGATGAAGCCGATGGCGCTGCCGTGGGCGCCGCAGCCGAAGCAGTGATAGAACTGCTTGCTCGGGCTGACGGTGAAGGACGGCGTCTTCTCGGAATGGAACGGGCAGCAGGCCGAATAGTTGGCGCCCGCCTTGCGCAGGGCGACGTAGCGCTCGACCACTTCGACGATGTCGACGCGCGCCAGCAGCTCCTGGATGAACGACTCGGGGATCACTCCCGGATTATGCCTCTGCCGGGCCGCCCCAAGGAGGCGTGCGCCCCCCGTGGCGGCAGCGAGCCGTTGTTGCGAGCGTGGGGGCCAACTATGCGCCGGAGAGCCTGGCCCGGATGAGCTTGGAGACCTCGCCCATGTCGGCCCGGCCGACGACTTTCGGCTTCACCAGCGCGACGACCTTGCCCATCTCGGCCGGCGACTTGGCGCCGGATTCGGCGATCGCGGTGCCGACGATGAGGGCGATCTCGTCGTGCGAGAGCGCCTGGGGCATGTAGGCGGTGAGAACCTCCACCTCGAACTTCTCCGCGTCGGCCAGGTCCTGGCGCTTGGCCGCCTCGTACTGGGTGATCGAATCCTTGCGCTGCTTGATCATCTTCTCGATGACCGCGATGACGCCGGCGTCGTCGAGTTCGATGCGCTCGTCGACTTCCTTCTGCTTCATGGCGGCCATCAGCAGGCGGATGGCCGCCAGGCGCGCCGCGTCTCGCGCCTTCATGGCGGTCTTCATGTCATCGTTGATGCGGGTCTTCAGCGACATGGCGGGCTCCTAAAGACAAACGCCGGCAGCGCTTGCGCGGTGCCGGCAATTGCGGAAAGCGGCGGAACGAGTGCTTAGTAAAGCTTCTGCGGCAGTTGCTGGCTGCGGATGCGCTTGTGATGGCGCTTCACGGCGGCGGCCAGCTTGCGCTTGCGCTCGGCGGTGGGCTTCTCGTAGAACTCGCGCGAACGCAGTTCGGTAAGCAGACCGGCCTTTTCGATGGTGCGCTTGAAGCGGCGGATGGCTACTTCGAACGGCTCGTTTTCTTTGACGCGGATACCAGGCATTGAGTTATTCCTGACGGCGGAAATTGAAAATTCGGTGGAGGCTGGCCCGCTTGCGGGCGTTACGCCGGAACCAAAAGCCCGGCATTCTATCCGTTTTTCGCCGCATGTCAAAGGTACAATCGGCCCCCATGCTCGTTCTCGGCATCGAATCCTCCTGCGACGAAACCGGCGTCGCGCTCTACGACACCGGGCGAGGACTGCTGGGCCACGCGGTGCATAGCCAGGTGGCGATGCACGAAGCCTACGGCGGCGTCGTTCCCGAACTCGCTTCGCGCGACCATATCCGCCGCCTGATTCCTCTGCTGCGTGGCGTCCTGACGCAAGCGGGCGCTCACAAGGGCGACATCGATGCGATCGCCTACACGGCGGGACCGGGCCTGGCCGGAGCGCTGCTGGTCGGCGCCAGTTTCGCCGAATCCCTGGCGCAGGCGCTCGGCGTGCCGGCCCTGCCGGTGCATCACCTCGAAGGCCACCTGCTGTCGCCGCTGCTCGCCGACGCGCCGCCGCCATTCCCGTTCGTGGCCCTGCTGGTTTCCGGCGGGCATACGCAATTGATGCGCGTCACCGCCGTCGGCCGCTACGAACTGCTCGGCGAATCGCTCGACGATGCCGCCGGCGAGGCCTTCGACAAGACCGCCAAACTGCTCGAACTCGGCTATCCGGGCGGACCGGCCTTGGCCGAACTTGCCCAACGGGGCGGCCCGAGCCGCTTCCGGCTGCCGCGGCCGATGCTGAATTCGGGCGGCTTCGATTTCAGCTTCTCGGGACTCAAGACGGCGGTGCTGACGGCGGCGCGCGAGCGTTCGCTGACGGAAGGCGAAAAGGCCGATCTCGCCTGGGAGTTCCAGGAGGCGGTGACCGAAGTCTTGGCGACCAAGGCGTTCGCCGCGCTCGACCATTGCCGGCTCGACCGGCTGGTGGTCGCCGGCGGTGTGGGCGCCAACCGGCGCCTGCGCGAGCGCCTCGATGCCGCCGCGGCGGGCGGGCGCCCGCACGTCTTCTACCCGGCGCTCGACCTCTGCACCGACAACGGCGCCATGATCGCCTTCTGCGGCGCGCAGCGCCTGCTGCAGGGCGAAAGGCCGGCCGGCACCGGCGCCTTCGGCATCCGTCCGCGCTGGCCGCTGCAGGAACTGGCCGGCGCCTGACGCCGCTACTGCGCGACCTGCTTCTTGCCGATGCGGCTCTCGGTGCCGGCGAGCAGCTTGCGGATGTTGGCGCGGTGCCGCCAGAACAGCATCAGCGACATCAGCGAGATGACGGCTGCCATGTCGCCGCCGAGAAGCGGCCACGCCGCTAGCGGCGCGACGGCAGCCGCGGCGAGCGCCGCCAGCGACGAATAGCGGAAGACGAAGGCGACGCCGAGCCAGGTGCCGAGGCAGATAAGCGCCAGCCAGCCGGAAAAGCCTGCCAGCACTCCGAGCGCGGTTGCCACGCCCTTGCCGCCGCGAAAGCCGAGGAAGAGCGGGAAGATGTGGCCGAAGAACGCCGCGATGCCGGCGAAGGCCACGCCGAGCGGCGCCGCGCCGAGAAGTCCGGCGAGGGCCATGGCAAGCCATCCTTTGGCGGCATCGCCGAGCAGCGTCAGCAGCGCGGCGGCCTTGTTGCCGGAGCGCAGCACGTTGGTGGCGCCGGGATTTCCCGAGCCGAAGCTGCGCGGATCCGCCAGGCCGAAGGCCTTGGAGACGAGGACCGCGAAGGGCAGGGAGCCCAGGACGTAGCCGAGAAGCGCAAATCCGAGCAGGGTCATGTCAAATTTCCTAGAATCGCCGGATTGTAATCGAGCGCTTTCAATGGATTTCATCTTCATCGAGGACATGCGCGTGGAAGCGCATGTCGGCATCTACCCGCGCGAGCGCGCCGCGCCGCAGAGTCTCGAGATCGGCCTGACGTTCGGCGTGCCCGACGAAGCGGCGCGCGACGACGACATCGCGAAGACCATCGACTACGCGGCGGTGATCGACCGCATCCGCCGGGAACTCGCGTCGCGGCATTTCAACCTGCTCGAGACGCTCGGCGAATACGTGATCGCCCTTATGCTCGACGAGTTCGGCGCGCCGTGGGTCAAGATCAGCATCGCCAAGGTCGGCATCGCCAAAGGCGTGCGGCGCGTCGGCGTGCAGATCGAACGCTCGCGCACCTGACCCGATCTCCATAAATTTCTTTGACTCGTCCAGAAACTCGTCTAGGGTGGTAGGAGTTCGCGCTCCGGGAGGCGCGACGGGCAAGGGGGAGTTCCATGAACGATCGAATCGAAGACGCGTCGCTCGAGGAATGGGACGACCGCCTCTCCACGGGCATCGCCTGCCTCGATGAACAGCACAAGCTGTTGTTCCACTGTGTCGAGCTGCTCGCCCAAGCTGCCGCGAACCGCAGCATGCTGCGGACGTTCTACGCGATGGAGCAGTTGACCCAGTACGCCCACACGCATTTCGCGGAGGAGGAATTCCTCATGCGGGCACATCGATACCCCGGCCTTGCCGATCACATCCGCGAGCATCGCGCCTTCAACAATCGCCTGCATCAGCTGCATCGGATCTATCTCGAGCGCGACATCTCGATGGACCTCGTCGCGATGCTCAAGGACTGGCTGCGGAATCACGTCGCGCAGACGGACATGGAATACGTTCCATGCCTGTCCGCCGCGCTGCCCCTCGATGCCGGCGCCGAACGCGACATGGTGGCGACGGCCCAGCGCACCGGCCAGCAGATCCTTCCCTGCTTCAACTGAAGGTCAGTCGGGGCGTCCGACCTCGACGACCATCGGCGACAGGATCCGCACCAGTTCGCGGGGATCGATGCCGACGAGAAAGCCGCGGCGGCCGCCGTTGATGTAGATGCGCGGCAGGTCGAGGATGGTCTTCTCGACGTAGACGGGCAGGTTCTTCTTGGTGCCGAAGGGCGAGCAGCCGCCGACGAGATAGCCGGTATGGCGGTGGGCGTCCTCCGGCTTGCACGGGGCGACCTTCTTGGTCGCGATCTGCCGCGCCAGTTCCTTCGTCGACACCTTCAGGTCGCCGTGCATCAGGACGATCAGCGGCCGCGCGTTCTCGTCTTCCATCACCAGCGTCTTCACCACCTCGTGCTCGGGCACGTTCAGTTCGCGCGACGAGACGCTCGTGCCGCCGTGCTCTTCGTAGGCGTAGAGGTGGTTGGTATGGGCCACGCGATGCTGCTGCAGGAACCGCGTCGCGGGCGTCTGGGGAGCGTTGTCGCCGTGCTTCATTGTCAGCCGCGGGGGTGATGGCGCTGGTGCAACTGCTTGAGCCGCTCGCGCGCGACGTGAGTATAGACCTGGGTTGTCGAGATGTCGGCGTGGCCGAGCAGCAACTGCACGACGCGCAGGTCGGCGCCGTGATTGAGCAGGTGCGTGGCGAACGCGTGGCGCAGCACGTGCGGCGAGATCTTCTCGCGCGGGATGCCGGCGGCCGCCGCATGCTTCTTGATCAGTGTCCACGCCATCTGCCGCGTCATGCCGCGGGGGCCGCGCGCCGTGACGAAGACGTGGTCCGACGCACGCGCCTTGAGAATCGCCGGCCGCGCCTGCGCCAGGTAGCGCTCGAGCCAATCCGCGGCGACCTCGCCGAGCGGCACCAGCCGCTGCTTGTCGCCCTTTCCGGTGACGCGCAGCACCTGATCGGCGAGGCTCAGCTCGAACACCTTGAGATCGACGAGCTCGGAGACGCGCAGGCCGGTCGCGTAGAACAGCTCGAGCATCGCGCGGTCGCGCAGGCCGAGCGGCGTGGCGACGTCGGGAGCGCCGAGCAGGTCCTCGACGTTCTTCTCCGACAGCGTCTTCGGGAAGCGCTCGGCGCGCATCGGCCGCTCGATGCCGAGCAGCGGATCGACGCGGATGCGTCCCTGGTCGAGCAGCCAGGCGTAGAAGCGGCGCAAGGCCGAGTGCAGCCGGCGCTGGCTCGACGGCTTGAACGGCTCGGGACGCCGATGGAGATGGGCGAGGTAGGCATTGACTTCGACCTCGCCCGCTTCGATCAGCCCGGAGCCCTGTCTTTCGAGCCAGCCGGCAAACAGCGCAAGATCGGAACGGTAGGCGGCGAGGGTGTTCTTCGCCAGCCCGTCGGCGAGCCAAAGGGCGTCGGCGAATTCGTCGAGCAACTGGGCGTCAGACGCCCTCATGCTGCAGCAGCCAGCGCTTTACGTCCAGCAGGAAGCCGCCGCGCTGGCGCGCGAAGCCGCCGAGCCCCTGGGCGGCCACGACGCGGTGGCATGGAATGACGATCGGATAGGGATTCGCGCCGCAGGCGTTGCCCACGGCGCGCGGGCCGCCGCCGATGGCCTGCGCCACGGCGCCGTAGGTCTTCGTCTTGCCGCTGGGAATCGCCGAAATCTGGTCCCACACGCGCCGCTGGAAGCCCGTGCCGGCGGGCGCCAGCGGCAGGCTGAAGGCGAAGCGCGGGTCCATCAGGTAGGCGCGCAGCTGGCGCACCGCCTCCTTGGCCAGCAGGCCGCGCGGCGCGACGGATTCGCGCGCTTCGAGGTAATCGAGCGCGAGAATCTCGTCCTCGCTGCAGCGGACGCCGAGGGAAAACGCAGGAGCGGAAAGGACGGCTTGGTATTCGGCAGAGGGCACGGCGAATCTCCTCAAATGGCCTTCACGAAAGAGCGGCTTCGGATCGGACAACGCTCCGCGCCGACGGTTCGCCGATGCCCCGATCCGCGGCTGCCGCACTCAGCGCCCGAGCAAGGCTTCCTTGAGGTCGCCCTGCGCCGGATGCTCGCCCAGCCAGATGCGCAGCAGCGCGCGGTAGAACTCCTCGCCGGCGATGTCGTCGCCGCGCTTCTCGCCGTTGAAGCTCAGCCGCGTGCCGCTGCCGGGCAGCCAGTCGATGTCGATCGCCGCGCCCTTCGGCGCATTCTTCAGCGCCAGGATGGCGCCCCTGAATTGCTCGACGTGCGCCTGCAGCGGTGCCAGTTCCGCCTCCGAGAGGTTCTTGCGCAGCCCTTCCTCGAGCGCGTCCGCGAACTGCGGCGCGGTCAGGTCGCGCAGGGTGACGATGCGCAGGTGCTTGGGGCCCTTGAGCGCAAGCGCTTCGTCCGCGCTGCGCTTCTTCTCGGGAAGATAGAGGCCGGCCGCATAGACCTTGAAGAACAGCTTGGAGCGCAGGCCGGCGCCGTTCAGCGTCAACTCCGTGTCGCCGAGCTTCGCCTTGTCCTGGAAGGCGACGCCCTCCACGTCGGTGGCGGCGATAGCCGCCGTCGCGGCCAGCAGCGCGAGGCCGATGAGCCAATGTTTCATGTCTTCTCCTTGTGAATGAATTCAGACGTCGTGCTTGATGCAGCCGGCCTTGGTGGCCTCGCGATAGATGGCGTCGATGGCCGGGCCTTCCAGCCCGGGGACATCCAGGCGGGTGCGGTAGGCGTCGCAGCCATGTTTGCTTTCGAGCAGCTCGAAGACGTACTTGGCCTTTTGCGCATTGGTGAGCGGCGGCACCGGATTGCAGGCGCAGAGGCCGGCGAGCAGGGAAACGGCGAGCAGGGCAAGACGCATGGCGATGTTCCGGTAGGTGGCTACTGCCTGACTTGACCGTCGCCCAGGACGATCCATTTTTGCGACGTGAGCCCTTCGAGCCCGACCGGGCCGCGGGCGTGGAACTTGTCGGTCGAGATGCCGATCTCGGCGCCGAGGCCGTACTCGAAGCCGTCGGCAAAGCGCGTCGAGGCATTCACCATGACGCTGCTCGAATCGACTTCGCGCAGGAAGCGCATCGCGTTCGTGTAGTTCTCGGTGACGATCGCGTCGGTGTGCTGCGACGAATACTTGTTGATGTGGGCGATGGCGGCGTCGACGCCGTCGACGACCTTCACCGAGATGATCGCCGCGAGATACTCGGTGTAGTAGTCCTCCTCGGTCGCCGGCTTGGCGTTGGGCACGAGCTTCAGCGTCTCGTCGCAGCCGCGGATCTCGACGCCCTTGGCCTGGAGCATGGCGGCGATCTCGGGCAGCAGCGTCTTCGACACGGCGCGCGCGACGAGCAGCGATTCCGCCGTGTTGCAGGTGCCCAGGCGCTGGGTCTTGGCGTTCTCGACGATGCGCAGCGCCTTCGCGCGATCGGCGTCGTCGTCGACATAGACGTGGCAGTTGCCGTCGAGATGCTTGATCACCGGCACGCGCGCTTCCTTCGAGATGCGCTCGATCAGGCCCTTGCCGCCGCGCGGCACGATCACATCGACGTACTCGGGCATGGCGACGAGATGGCCGACGGCCGCGCGGTCCGTCGTCTCGATCACCTGCACCGCCGACTCCGGCAGGCCGGCGGCGCGCAGGCCTTCGCGCACGCAGGCGGCGATCGCCTGGTTGCAGCGCAGGGCTTCCTTGCCGCCGCGCAGGATCGCGGCGTTGCCCGATTTCAGGCACAGCGCCGCGGCATCGGCGGTGACGTTCGGCCGCGCCTCGTAGATGATGCCGACGACGCCGATCGGCACGCGCCTCTTGCCGACCTGGATGCCGGTCGGGCGGCGCTTGAGACCGGTAATTTCGCCCACCGGGTCGGCAAGCTGGGCCACCTGCTCGAGCCCGAGCGCCATGCTCTCGACGCCCTTGGCCGTCAGCGTGAGGCGATCGAGCATGGCCGGCTCGAGGCCGTCCGCGCGCGCCTGCTCGAGATCGGCGGCGTTGGCCGCCAGCAGTTCGTCGCGGCGTTCGCGGATTGTGCGCGCCATCGCCAGCAGCGCATCGTTCTTCGCTTTCGTCGAAGCGCGCGCCGTTGCGCGCGAGGCTTCGCGCGCGGCGATGCCGACGCCTTCCATGTAAGTCTTGATATCCATCACACGCTCGATTCCATCAATGGCCGCCGAGCGGCCCATTCTAGTCGCCCCTCTCCCCCAGGGAGAGGGGACGGGGGCGAGGGCTCATGTTACGCGAGTGAGTCGCAGCGCCAGCTGGCAGAACTCATCCCAGATGTCGCCCCGCGCCACGCCTTTAATGATGCGATCGATGCGCGCCGCGTGCAATAGCGCATTGCGCGCGGCGCCGCGGCGCCCCGGATTCCGCTGGCACTGGTTGCGCGACTCGTTGGCCAGCGTCCACAGCACCAGCGGCGGCGCGGCGCCTTCGGCCTTGAGGCCTTCGAGCACGCACACGCAGCGGGGGGCGTCGCTGTTCGCCAGGGCGGCGCGCAGCTTGTCGATGTCGTAGCGCGCGACGTTGAGCACGGCGCCCTCGACCTGCTCGAGCGTCACCTCGCCCTTGGGATGGAGCAGCCCGAGCTTCTGGATCTCCTGGTGGGCGGCCAGCAGGTTGCCTTCGACGTGGGCGGCGATGAACTCGAGCGCGGCGCGCGGCGCGCTCTGCTCCTGGCGCGCCAGTCGCCCGGCGATCCAGGCCGGCAGCTGGTGCAGCGGCGGCGCGTTGCATTCGATCGCGACGCCGGCTTCGGACAGCGTGCCGAACCAGCCGCCCTTCTTGGTCTGCCAATCGAGCTCGGGCAGCGTGACGAGCGTCACGACGCCGCCGGGCAGGCTCCCGCAATAGCGCTTGAGCGCCTCGCCGCCGTCGCGGCCCGGCTTGCCGGAGGGAATGCGCAGGTCGACGAGCTTGTCGCCGCCGAACAGCGACAGGTTGCCGGCGGCGAGGAACAGCTCGTCCCACTTGAAGCCCGGGCCGGCGACCAGCACCTCGCGCTCGGCAAAGCCTTGCGCGCGCGCCGCGGCACGGATGGCATCGGCCGCTTCGATGACCAGCAGCGGCTCGTTGCCGTGCAGGACATAGAGCGATCCGAGCTTCTTCGCCAGGTGCGCGTCGAGCTGGTCGGGGCGCAGCTGCATGCCCGTCCTAGCTCTCGGCCACCGGCCTGGCGGTCGCGAGCCGCCGCAGGATCTGTTGCACCAGGTCGTTCTCGATGTCGCGCCAGAGCAGCGCCTCTTCGGACTGCTTCGACAGCACCTGCGGGTTGCTGAAGGTGATGTCGCGGTGGATGTTGATGGTGCCGGCCGGGACCAGCTCGTGGTCCTGGGCGTCGACGACGCGGAAGCTGAAGGCGCGCAGCAGCCGGTATTCGACGACGTTGCCGGCGGTGTCCAGCGACAGGATGATCTTCTGCGGCGCGTCGGCGGTGACGAGGAAGGACGCCTGCGCCTTCTTCCTGTCGGTCACCACGCGCGCCGCCGACGAGGCTTCGATGTTGCGCTTGAGCAGTGCGTACAGCGGCGTGAATTCCGGCTGGTTGATGTAGACGGTATCGAACGGCAGGCTGTAGGCGCCGCGCAGCTTGAAGCCGCAGCCGCCGACGGCGCTGCCGAGCAGGAGAACGGCGAGGATCAGGAGCAGGCGGCGCATGGGCTTCCCTTAAACGACGATGTTGACCAGACGGCCGGGGACGACGACGATCTTCTTCGCCGGCTTGCCTTCCATGTATTTCTGCGCCGCTTCGTTCGCCAGCGCGGCGGTTTCGATGTCGGCCTTCGCCGCAGCCGCGGCGACGCGCAGGCTGCCGCGCAGCTTGCCGTTGACCTGCAGCACCAGCTCGATCTCGTCCTGGGCGAGCGCCGCATCGAGCGGCTCGGGCCAGGACGCGGCGAAGATGTCGCCGGCGTAGCCGAGTTCCGACCACAGCGTGTGGCAGATATGCGGCGTGATCGGCGCCAGCAGGCGCAGCAGGATGGCGAGGCCCTCGGCGACGACGGCGTCCCAGCCGGCGGCATCCTTCGGCGCCTTCTCCAGCGCGTTGCGCATCTTCATCGCCGCCGACGCGACGGTGTTGAACTGCATCTTGCCGAGGTCGTAATTCGCCTGCTTGAGCGTCAGGTGCAGCTCGCGGCGCACATCGGAGAGCGGCGCCGGCAGCGAGGCGGGCATCGCCGGCTTCGCTGCCGCCGCCTCGCGCACGGCGTAGCCGAACGCCCAGACGCGGCGCAGGAAACGATAGGCGCCTTCCACGCCGGAGTCCGACCATTCGAGCGTCTGCTCGGGCGGGCTGGCGAACATCATGAAGAAGCGCGCCGTGTCGGCGCCGTATTCCTCGATCAGCGCCTGCGGATCGACGCCGTTCCTCTTCGACTTCGACATGGTGCCGATGCCGCCGTAGTCGACGGCGTCGCCGTCGCTCTTGCTGGTCGCGCCGGTGATCTGGCCGCCCGCGTCGCGGATCAGTTCCACCTCTTCAGGCGCGAAGTACTCGATGCCGCCCTTGTCGGTGCGGCGCGAGAAGATGTGGTTGAGCACCATGCCCTGCGTCAGCAGGTTGGCGAAGGGCTCGTCGTACTTGATCAGGCCGACGTCGCGCATCACCTTGGTCCAGAAGCGCGAATAGAGCAGGTGCAGGATGGCGTGCTCGATGCCGCCGATGTACTGGTCGACGGGCATCCAGTAGGCGGTGCCGGCGTCGACCATCTTGTCGTTGGCGGCGCGCGTCGCAGCGGTGGTGCAGTAGCGCGCGTAGTACCAGGACGAGTCGACGAAGGTGTCCATCGTGTCGGTCTCGCGCCGCGCCGGCTTGCCGCACTTCGGGCAGGTGCAGGCGAGGAAGTCCTCGCGCTTGTTGAGCGGATTGCCGGAGCCGTCCGGCACGCAGTCCTCGGGCAGCACGACGGGCAGCCGGTCGTCGGGCACGGGCACCGAGCCGCAGGTCTCGCAGTGGATGATCGGGATCGGACAGCCCCAGTAGCGCTGGCGCGAGATGCCCCAGTCGCGCAGGCGCCATTGCACCTGCTTGTCGCCGAGGTCCTTGTCCTTGAGGTCGGCGACGATGGCGTCGACCGCGGCGTCGTAGGACAGGCCGTCGTACTTGCCGGAGTTGACGCAGTAGCCGCGGTTCTTGTCGCCGTACCACTCGCGCCAGCCGTCGAGCGAGAAGTCCTCGCCTTCGACGGCGATCACCTGCCTGATCGGCAGGCCGTATTGCCTGGCGAAGCTGAAGTCGCGCTCGTCGTGCGCCGGCACGGCCATCACCGCGCCCTCGCCATAGCTCATCAGCACGTAGTTGCCTACCCACACCTCGACCTTCTCGCCCGTCAGCGGATGCTCGACGAAAATGCCGGTCGGCATGCCCTTCTTCTCCATGGTCGCCATATCGGCTTCCATGACCGAACCGTGACGGCATTCGTCGATGAAGGCAGCGAGCGCCGCGTTGTCCCGCGCGGCGTGCGTGGCGAGCGGATGCTCGGCGGCGACAGCGCAGAAGGTCACGCCCATGATGGTGTCGGCGCGCGTCGTGAACACCCAGAGCAGGTCTTTCTTGCCGTCAAGTTCATACGGGAAGGCGAAGCGCACGCCGAAGCTCTTGCCGATCCAGTTGGCCTGCATGAGCTTTACGCGCTCTGGCCAGCCGGGCAGCGTGTCGAGCGCGGAAAGCAGCTCGTCGGCGTATTGGGTGATGCCGAGGTAGTAGCCCGGAATCTCGCGCTTCTCGACGACGGCGCCGGTGCGCCAGCCGCGACCCTCGATGACTTGCTCGTTGGCCAGCACGGTCTGGTCGACCGGGTCCCAGTTCACCACCTGCGTCTTCTTGTAGGCGATGCCCTTTTCGAGCATGCGCAGGAACAGCCACTGGTTCCACTTGTAGTAATCGGGCTTGCAGGTCGCCAGTTCGCGCTCCCAGTCGAGGGCGAAGCCCAGCGACTGCAGCTGCTTCTTCATGTAGGCGATGTTGTCGTAGGTCCACTGCGCCGGCGGCACGCTGTTCTGGATCGCGGCGTTCTCGGCGGGCAGGCCGAAGGCGTCCCAGCCCATCGGCTGCAGCACGTTGTAGCCCTTCATCCGGTGGTAGCGGGCCAGCACATCGCCGATGGTATAGTTGCGCACGTGTCCCATATGCAGCTTGCCCGATGGGTAGGGGAACATCGACAGGCAGTAGTACTTGGGCTTGCCCGCGTCCTCGGCGGCGCGGTGCGCTCCGGTCGATTCCCAGTGATGCTGGGCGGCGGTTTCGATTTCGGTCGGATGATATTTTTCCTGCATGGCCCGGACTACCTGATCTGTCTGCGCAAAGACGCCGATTATACGCGCCGCCTCCATGCCTAAAGGATTGAAAGGATTGCCATGCAAGCGTTGAAGCGCGTTCTCGCCGTCTCCGCCCTCGTCAGCCTGCCGGCCTGGGCGGCCGCGCCGGCGATGGTGGCTTCGGTGCAGGCGCCCGCCTGGCTCGAGCGCGGCGGGCGCGTCCAGCCGCTGGCGGCAGGCATGGAAATCCGCGACGGCGACCGCATCCGCACCGGCGGCGAGGCGCGCGCCTACCTTGCGCTCGCCGAGGGCAGCACGGTGAAGCTCGGCGCCGCGGCGAAGCTTGCCTTCTTCAACATGAACGCAAAGCCGCGGACCGAATACCGCGGCGCGCTCGACGTGCTGGCCGGCGCCTTCCGCTTCACCACGGACGGCGTCAAGCGCTTCAAGTCGCGCGACGTGAGGATCCGCGTCGGCACGGCGACGGCCGGCATACGCGGCACCGACGTCTGGGGGCGCACCAACGCGAACGAGGACCTGATCTGCCTGATCGACGGCAAGATCGACGTCTGGCACGCCGCGCTCGCCGCTCCGCTCGCGATGTCGCAGCCGATGACCTTCTTCGTCGCGCCCAAAGGGCAGGCGCCGAAGCCGGTCGCGGCGGTCGACGCCGAGCAGTTGCGCCGCTGGTCGGCCGAGACCGAGATCGTGCCGCGCGGCGGCGCCACTCGGGCGAAGGGGAAGGTCAAGCTGTCGCTCGGGCGCTATGCCTCCGAGGCCGAAGTGCTCGACCAGTACGACATCGCGCGCGGCGCGGGATTCGCGGTCGGCATCAGGCCGCTGGCCGCCGAGGGCGGCGGCTGGAGCTACCAGTTGCTGGCGACGGGTTATCCGAACGAGGAAGAAGCGGCCGCCGCCGCGGCGCGGCTGAAAGCGGCCACGGACATCGAGGCGGCTACGACCAGGTAGGCCGGATCGTCTGGCCGAAGAGGCGCCAGCCGCGGGCGATGCTCAGCCCGGCGGCGTCGAACAGCGCCAGCGGCGCTTCCACTGCCTTGGCCTGCAGCCG
>DAIDAU010000032.1 GCA_027310465.1 Rhodocyclaceae bacterium | reverse complement strand
CGCGCTGGATCTTCACGCCCATCTGGGCCAGCAGCTTCAGCATCGTCGCGATGTCGTTGAGCTGCGGCACGTTGGTCAGCCGCAGCGGCTCGCGCGTGAGCAGCGCGGCGGTCAGCAGCGGCAGGGCGGCGTTCTTGGCGCCGGAAATGGCGACCTCGCCCCTGAGCGGCGTGCCGCCGGCGATCAGCAGCTTATCCATTCGTCTTCCACTCTTCCGGCGTCAGCGTCTTCATCGACAGGGCGTGCAGTTCGCCGCTGTCGAAGCGCGCCTTCAGGACGGCATTCACCTTTTGCTGCCGCGCCACGCGCGACAGGCCCGCGAACTCGCGGCTGACGATGACCGCCTCGAAGTGGTGTCCGTCGCCGTCCACGGCGAGATGCTCGCAGGGCAGTTCGTGGGCGATCCATTCCCGGATCTGTCTGGGGTCGAGCATAGTCACATCCTCAATTTGTAGCCGCGCTTCAGCAGCGTCAGGGTGAGCGCCGCGAGCGCGAGGAAACAGGATACGCCGACGGCGAGGCTGGTCCACGGGGAAACGTCGGAAACCCCGTGAAAGCCATAGCGGAAGCCGTCAATCAGGTAGAACACCGGATTGAAGCGCGACGTCTCCTGCCAGAACGCCGGCAGCGAGTAGATCGAGTAGAACACGCCGGAGAGGAAGGTCAGCGGCATGATGAGAAAGTTCTGGAAGGCGGCGAGCTGGTCGAACTTGTCGGCCCAGATGCCGGCGATGACGCCCAGCGTTGCCAGCATGCCGCCGCCGAGCAGCGCGAACAGCAGGATCCATGGCAGCTCGGCGAAATGCAGGTCGGCGAACCAGGCGGTGACGAGCAGGACGCCGAGCCCGACGACCAGGCCGCGCAGCGCCGCCGCCAGCACGTAGGCCGCCCAGAACGCCTGGTAGGAGATCGGCGGCAGCAGCACGAAGACGATGCTGCCCGTGACCTTCGACTGGATCAGCGACGACGAGGAGTTGGCGAAGGCGTTCTGCAGGATCGACATCATCACCAGTCCGGGCACCAGGAAGGCGGAATAGGGAATGCCGTGCACGCGCACGTGGGCTTCCAGCACGTGCGAGAAGATCAGCAGGTAGAGCATCGCCGTCAGCACCGGCGCCGCGATCGTCTGGAAGCCGACTTTCCAGAAGCGCAGCACTTCCTTGTAGAAGAGGGTCCAGAAGCCGATCATGAATTCATCACCCGGACGAACACGTCTTCGAGCCTCAAGTCGCCGGCGAAGCGCTGCAGCAGGTTGGCGGTCGTGTCGAGCGCGATGATGCTTCCTGCCTTCATCATCGCGATGCGGTTGCAGTGGTTCTCGGCTTCCTCCAGGTAATGCGTCGTCAGCACGATGGTGTGGCCGTCGTCGTTGAGGCGCCGGATGAAGCGCCACAGGCCCTGGCGCAGCTCGACGTCGACGCCGGCCGTCGGCTCGTCGAGCACGATCACCGGCGGCTTGTGCACCAGCGCCTGCGCCACCAGCACGCGGCGCTTCATGCCGCCCGACAGCGCCCGCATGTTGGCGTTCGCCTTCGCGGCGAGATCCAAGCTGTCGAGGATCTCGTCGATCCAGGCGTCGCGCCGCTTCGATCTGCCGATGCCGAAATAGCCGGCCTGCAGTTCGAGCGTCTCGCGCACGCTGAAGAACGGGTCGAACACCAGTTCCTGGGGTACCACGCCGAGCAGGCGCCGCGATGCGCGATAGTCGGTCCGGACGTCGTGACCCATGACTTCCAGCGTGCCGCGGTCGGGCCGCACCAGGCCGGCAAGCGCCGAGATCAGCGTGGTCTTGCCGGCGCCGTTGGGGCCCAGCAGGCCGAAGAATTCGCCGCGGCCGATCTCGAGGTCGACGCCGTCGAGCGCGCGCACGTCGCCGAAATGCTTAGTGAGCCCGGCAACGCGGATGGCGGGAACCGACACGGCGCGCGGCAGCGCGCTAGACCGGCAGCAGCGCGCCGACGCCGTAGACGTCGGCGAGGCTGCGCAAGCCTTGCGGCACGTTGGCGATGCGGATGGTCTTGTTCTGCCGCTTGGCGGCACGCTGCCAGCCGAAGATCACGGCCAGCCCGGAGGAATCGACGTCGGTCACGCCGGTCAGGTCGAACACCGTTTCGGCGCGCGACACCAGCCCCGTGCCTTCGGCCAGCAGGCCGGCGGCGGCCGAGATGGTCATGGGACCGGAAACTTCGATGCGATCGCCGAGGTCGCGCATTACGACTTCTTCGCGACGGAGGCCTCGCCCGACCTGTTCTTCGCCTGCAGCGACTTGATCAGGCCGTCGATGCCGCCCTGGTTCACTTCGCTGGCGAAGGACTCGCGGTAGTTGATGATCAGGCTGACGCCCGCGACTTCGATGTCGTAGACCTTCCAGCCCTTGTCCTGCTTCTCCAGGTAGTAGTCGAGCTGGATCGGCTTGCCCCCCGGCTGCTTGATCTCGGTGCGCACCTTGACGTCGGTGTCGGCCGCCTGCATCTTGAACGGCTTGTAGTCGACGCTCTGGTTCTTGTACTCGGTCAGCGCCTTGGAGTAGGTGCGCACCAGCAGCAGGCGGAACTCGTCGGTCAGCGTCTTCTGCTGCGCCGGCGTCGCCTGACGCCAGTTGCGGGCCACCGCCAGCTGCGCCATGTGCGCGAAGTTGAAATACGGCAGTACCTTGTTCTCGACCAGTTCGATCGCCCTCTTGGTGTTGCCGTTCTGGATGTCCCTGTCCTTGCGGACGATGTCGAGGACTTCCTCGGTGACGTTCTTGACCAGGGCGTCGGGCGCAATTTCCTGGGCGTTCGCGCCGGCGGCGAGGATCAGTCCCGCCACGAAACCTAACAACCACTTCATCGAATCATCCTTTGCCGGAAAATCAGTCGTCTTCCTTCTCGCGCGGCGGATTGCCGTCGTACACGAGATTGCGCCGGCGCTGCAGGTAGCCGTCGCGGATATAGGAATACTTGTCGAGCGCCGCTTCCTCGATGACCTTGTCGGCGGGCAGCAGGCTGGCGCGGCCGCTCTCGAAGCGGACCGTCAGCAGCGTGTTGCGCGTCGCGACGTGCGGATAGTTGACGACCGGATCGACCTCCCAGTCGATCACCAGGCCGACGGCGTCGCGCGCGTCGCGCGGGCCGAAGAGCGGGATCACGACGTACGGTCCCGGGCCCACGCCCCAGCGGCCGAAGGTCTGGCCGAAGTCCTCTTCGTGCTTCTCCAGGCCCATGTCGCTGGCGACGTCGATGAAGCCGAGAATGCCGACGGTGGTGTTGACGGCGAAGCGGCCGGCATCGGACGCCGCTTCCGGCAGCTTGCCCTGGAGCAGGTTATTGACGGCGATGAAGACGTCGGCGATGTTGCCGAAGAAGTTGGTGATGCCGGTCTTGATCGGCTGCGGCGCGACGTAGTCGTAACCCTGGGCGACCGGCTTGACGACCGCCTTGTCGAGGCCTTCGTTGAAGGCGAACATGGCGCGGTTGAAGCCCTCGACCGGATCCTTGGGATTGCCGGACGTGGCGCAACCGCCCAGCAGCGCCGCCAACCCGGCGGCCGCCACCAGCTTCGTGATGGATGTAAACATTTTTCTTGTCACAAGACTTCCTTTCGCCTCGCCGACTACTTCTTGTCTTCCTGCGCCTTGTTGAACATGAACTGGCTGATCAGCTTTTCCAGCACCACGGCCGACTGGGTCTTCTTCACCATGTCGCCGTCCTTCAGCATCGCGGTATCGCCGCCCACCTCGAAACCGATGTACTGCTCGCCGAGAATCCCCGAGGTGTTGATGGTCAGGATGGTGTCGCGCGGAAACTTGTAGCGCGCGTCCATCTTCATCGACACGACGGCCCGGTAGGTTTCCGGATCGAAGCGGATGTCCGCGACGCGCCCGACGACCACCCCGGCGCTCTTCACCGGCGCGCGGACTTTCAGGCCCCCGATGTTATCAAATTCAGCCTGGAGGGTATATGTCTCGCCGACGTTGGAGGAGGCCAGATTGCCGACCTTGAGGGCCAAAAACAACAGGGCGGCGAGGCCGATGGCAACGAAGAATCCGACCCAAAGGTCAAGCGTAGCGCGGTTCATTAGGCACCTCGGAACATGAGAGCGGTAAGGATGAAGTCGGCGGCGAGGATCGCCAGCGAGGAAGTGACGACGGTACGGGTGGTGGCGCCGGAGACGCCTTCGGCGGTCGGCTCGCAGTCGTAGCCCTCGAAGACCGCGATCCAGCTGATGATGACGCCGAACACGGCGCTCTTTATGACGCCATTCACGATATCTTCGCGGAAATCGACCGAGGCCTGCATCTGCGACCAGAACGAGCCTTCGTCGACCCCGATGAGCTGAACGCCGACCAGGTAGCCGCCGAAGATGCCCAGCGCGGAGAACAACGCCGCCAGCAATGGCATCGAGATGACGCCGGCCCAGAAGCGCGGCGCCACGACGCGGGCGATCGGATCGACCGCCATCATTTCCATCGCGGAAAGCTGCTCGGTCGCCTTCATCAGGCCGATTTCGGCGGTGATCGCCGAACCGGCCCGGCTGGCGAACAGCAGCGCCGCCACCACCGGGCCCAATTCACGCACCAGCGACAGCGCCACCAGGATGCCGAGCGCCTCCGACGAGCCGTAGCGCTGCAGCGTGTCGTAGCCCTGCAGCCCGAGCACCATGCCGACGAACAGGCCCGACACCAGGATGATGATCAGCGACAGGACGCCGGTGAAGTAGATCTCGCGGATCGTCAGGCCGAAGCGGCCGAACGCCACCGTCGAATACCGGATCGTCGCCAGCAGGAAACGGGCGGCAAACCCCAGCCGCCAGACGCGATCGGTCACGCGCCGGCCGAGGCCGCGCAGGCCGCCCGAGAAAAAGTCATCGCGCACGCGGCGCCTCCCTATAGATTTGCTCGCCGAACGGCCGCGCCGGATAGTGATACGACACGGGCCCGTCGGCCTCGCCCCAGATGAACTGATGCACGTAGGGCTGGTCGGACTTGCGGATGTCGGCGGGCGTGCCTTCCGCGACGATACGGCCTTCCGAAACGAAATAGACGTAGTCGACGATCTTCAGCGATTCCTGGATGTCGTGCGTCACCACGATCGAGCTGATGCCGAGGGCATTGTTGAGCGTGCGGATCAGCTCGCCGACGATCGACAGCGAGATCGGATCGAGCCCGGCGAACGGCTCGTCGTACATGATCAGCAGCGGATCGAGGGCGATGGCGCGCGCCAGCGCGACGCGCCGCGCCATGCCGCCGGAAAGCTCGGACGGCATCAGGTCGTGCGCGCCGCGCAGGCCCACGGCGTGCAGCTTCATCATCACCATGTCGCGCACCAGCTCTTCGGGCAGGTCGGTGTGCTCGTGCAGCTGGAAGGCGACGTTGTCATAGACCGACATGTCGGTGAACAGCGCGCCGAACTGGAACAGCATGCCCATGCGGCGGCGCAGCGCATACAGCTCGTCGCTGTCGAGTTCGCCGACGTTCTTGCCGGCGACCAGGACTTCGCCCGCCGTGGCCCTGAGCTGGCCGCCGATCAGGCGCAGCGTCGTCGTCTTGCCGCAGCCCGACAGCCCCATGATCGCCACCACCTTGCCGCGCGGGATCTGCATGTTGATGCCCTTGAGCACCGGCCGGCGGTCGTAGGTGAAATTGACGTCGGTGAGCTTGACGAGGAGTTCGGACGACACGATGTCGTGATTGCGCGCAAAAAAGAATCGGCGGATTTTAGCAGATGATGGTCGGCCGCCCGGGCGCAAGCGGCCATCCCGTCTGGGTTATCGGGCCATAACCGTCGCCGCGTTGCGGGAAAAAGACAGGGCGCCGCGGCCTTACAGCGTCTTGACTAGTACTTTCGACCGACGCTGGAAGTTGTAGAGCTCGCGCCGGCTTTTCGGCAGGCTGTCGACGCTCTCCTCGGCGAAGCCGCGCTCGATGAACCAGTGCGCCGTGCGCGTCGTCAGCACGAACAGGCGCTTGAGCTTCGCCTTCTTGGCGCGCGCCTCGATGTGGGCGCGCAGCTGGTCGCCGTAGCCGACCTCGCGGTAGTCCGGCATGACGGCGAGGCAGGCCAGCTCCCCGGCCTTCTCGGTGGAGAACGGATAGAGCGCGGCGCAGCCGACGATGACGCCGTCGTGCTCGAGCACCGAGAAGTGCGTGACCTCCGTCTCGATGCGCTCGCGGCTGCGCCTGACCAGCGTGCCGTCGGCCTCCAGCGGCGCGATCAGCGCCAGGATCGAGGCGACGTCGGCGCCGCTCGCCTCGCGCAGGCGCGCCAGCGGGGCGCTCGTCATCACGGTGCCGATGCCTTCGCGCGTGAAGAACTCCATCAGCATGGCGCCGTCGCGCTTGCGATCGAGGAAGTGCACGCGCCCGACGCCGCCGCGGCAGGCGGAAATGGCGCCCGGCAGCACGCGCGTCAGCTCGGGCGCCTGCTTGGCCTTCTTCGCCAGCGCCTGCGCCTCGTCGGCCGTCAGCGCATCGACCAGCATGCCTTTCTTGTCGACGACGCCCGGCGCGTCGCAGAGGAACACCAGCTTGTCGGCCTTCACCGCGACGGCGACGGCCTCGGCCACTTCCTCCCACGCCAGGTTGAAGATCTCCCCCGAGGGCGAGGCGCCGATCGGCGAGATCAGCACCACGTTCTCCTGCGCCAGGTCGCCGCGGATCTCCTCGGCGATGACGTGGCGCACCGCACCCGTGTATTGGTAATCGACGCCCTCGACGATGCCGACGGGCTTCGCCGAAACGTAGTTGCCGCTGGCGACGCGCAGGAAGCCGCCGGCCAGCGGCGTGTTCGGCAGGCCCTGCGACAGCATCGCTTCGACTTCGATGCGCGTCACGCCGAGCGCGCGCTTGACGCATTCGAGCGTCTCGGCGTCGGTGATGCGCAGCCCGTCGTGGAAGCGCGGCGTCAGGCCGCGGCTCTTCATCTCGGCGTCGATCTGCGGCCGCGCGCCGTGCACCAGCACCAGGCGGATGCCCATGCTGTCGAGCAGCGCGATGTCGTGGATCAGCGCCTGCGCGACGCCCGACTCGATCACCTCGCCGCCGAAGGCGATGACGAAGGTCTTGCCGCGGAAGGCGTGGATGTAAGGGGCGGCCTGGCGCACCCAGGCCACCAGGCGCTTGTCGGCGTCTTGCGTCGTCTCGGTCATTTTCCCTGTTTCTTCTTCTTCGGTTTGATGATGTCCTTCTCTTCTTCGTTCTTCTCTTCGCCTTCCAAGGCTCGCTGCAGGCGTTCGCAGATGGTACGCAGAACCTTGACCCGCGCATAGTACTTGTCGTTGGCTTCGACCAGCGTCCACGGCGCATTGCCGGTGCTGGTGCGGTCGACCATGTCGCAGACGGCGTTGTGGTAGGCGTCCCACTTCTCGCGGTTGCGCCAGTCCTCGTCGGTGATCTTGAAGCGCTTGAACTCGATCTTCTCGAGTTCCTTGAAGCGCTTGAGCTGCTCGTCCTTGCCGATCTGCAGCCAGAACTTGCGCACCACCGCGCCCGCCTCGACGAGCTCGTGCTCGAAGTCGTTGATCTCGGTGTAGGCGCGCAGCCAGTCGGCCTCGGCGCAGAAGCCTTCGACGCGCTCGACCAGCACGCGGCCGTACCACGAGCGGTCGAAGATCGTCACGCGCCCGGTGCGCGGGATGTGCCGCCAGAAGCGCCACATGTAGGGCTGGGCGCGCTCTTCTTCGGTCGGCGCCGCGATCGGCACGATCTGGTAGTCGCGCGCATCGAGCGCGGCCGTGACGCGGCGCACCGCGCCGCCCTTGCCGGCGGCATCCGAACCCTCGAACACGCAGATCACCGACTTCTGCTTGAAGCGCGGGTCGCGCACCAGCTCGGACAGCTTGCCCTGCCACTTCGCCAGTTGGTCCTCGTAATCCTTCTTGGCGATCTTGTGCGTCAGGTCGAGCTCGGAGAGCACGTCGCGGCCGTCGAGATTCACCGGCACCGGCGCCGCCACCGGCGTCGCCTGCTTTCCCGTGTCGGCGAGGCGCTGCTTCAGGGCGTCGAGCAGGATCTTGCCGGTCGTCAGCGAACGATAGCGGTCGTCCTCGCCCTCGATGACGATCCACGGCGCCCACGGCGTATTCGTCATCCTCAGGACGTGGCCGACGACGTCCTGCAATTTGTCGTAGGTCTTGAGCCGGTCCCAGTTCCACTTGGTGACGCGCCACGCCGTGCGCGGGTCCTTCTCGAGCACCTTGAGCCGGCGCTTCTGGCCCTCCTTGGTGAGGTGGAACCAGAACTTGAGGATCAGCGCGCCTTCGTTGACCAGCATCTGCTCGAAGCGGTTGATCTGGTCGATGCGCGCATCGACCGCCGCCTTCGTCATGTTGCCTTCGACGCGATCGTGGATCGGGCTCGAATACCAGGAGCCGGCGAAGATGCCGAGGCGGCCCTTGGGCGGCAGGGCGCGCCAGTAGCGCCACATGAAGGGACGCTGGCGCTCCTCGTCGGTCGGCGCAGAGAAGGCCAGCGTCGAGATGTAGCGCGGGTCCATCCACTCGTAGAGGATGTTGATGGTCTCGCCCTTGCCGGCGCCGTCCTGGCCGCTGACCAGCACGATGACCGGGAACTTGCCCTGCTCCTTGAGTTCGTATTGCGCGTCGAGCAGCCACGAACGCAGTTCCGGCTCCGCCCGCTTGTAGGTTTCCTTGTCGATTTGGTGACCCAGTTCCGCAGACTCGAACATGGCAATGCCTCCCTAGAAATCGCCCCACAAAGCCAGCATCGCGGATATCGCGGCGATGCCGGCGGTCTCGGTACGCAGCACGCGCGGTCCCAGCGATACGGGCACGAAACCCGCCGCCGCGATCGCGCGCGCTTCCCCTTCTTCAAAGCCGCCTTCCGGCCCGATCAGCAGCGTCGCCGCCCCTTGCGGCGGCGACATGTCCTTCAGGCTCCGCTCGGCGTCCGGCGCGAGAAACAATCGTATGTCATTGTGCGGCGCCGTCGTAGCGAGATATTGAGGCAAATCAAGCAACGGCGCCATGGCCGGCACGCGATTCATGCCGCACTGCTCGCAGGCGGCGACGGCGATCTGCTGCCAATGTCGCCCGCGCCGCTCCATGCGTTCGCCCGATAATCTGACGACGCTGCGCTTGGCCGCCACCGGCTGGATCGCCGCCACGCCGAGTTCCGTCGCCTTCTGCACGATCCAATCCATCTTGTCTGCAGCGGGCAGTGCCTGGACGAGGGTGACAGCCAACGCCGGCGCCCGATCGGCCGGCGTGAACGTCTCGAGCACGGCACGCACCGCGGGGCCGCTGCGAACGAGCCGCGCGAACCACTCGCCGCCGCGTCCGTCGAACAGCATGACCGGATCCCCTTCGTTCAGGCGCAGCACGCGCATCGCATGATGGGCCGCCTCGGCCGGCAGTTCTACTGTCGCGCCCGGCGCCAGGCCGTCCGGCACGTGGAATCTCGGTAACATGCGGGCATTATAGAGAGACAGGAGAGTCGCCATGGCTGCTACCCAACCCCCGGTCTGCGATTTCGGCTGGCATGCCGCGCCCTTCGATCTGCGCGGCGTCGACGGCAGGCGCCATACGCTCGAATCGGCGCGCGGCCCCAACGGCCTGCTCGTCATGTTCATCTGCAACCACTGCCCCTACGTCAAGGCGGTGATTCAGCGCATCGTGCGCGACGCGCGCGACCTCGCCAAGCTGGGCGTGGGCTCGATCGCCGTCATGTCGAACGACCCGACCGAGTATCCCGAGGACTCCTGGGACGACATGGTGCGCGTATCGAGCGGGCTGCAGTTCCCGTTTCCCTACGTGCTCGACGAAACGCAGGAAGTCGCGAAGACCTACGGCGCGGTATGCACGCCGGACTTCTTCGGCTTCAACGCCGCGCTGGAGCTCCAGTACCGGGGGCGCCTGGACGAGTCGCGCAAGGAGGCCGCGCCCGAGGGCGTGCGCCGCGACCTGTTCGAGGCCATGAAGCAAGTCGCCGCCACCGGCAAGGGCCCGCGCGAGCAGATCCCGAGCATCGGCTGCTCGATCAAGTGGCGCGCGTGATCCTGGCCTTGCGCCTGATCCCGCCGCCGACGACGTTCTCGGCGCCGCCGGCTAGCAGGAAATCGCGGAACGACGTGGCGATCGGCAGCAACTGCTTCTCGGCGCGGTGCACGACGAACCACTCGCGCAGCACCGGCGTGCCGCGCACCGGCAGCACCACCAGGCGGCCGGCCATGCGCTCGAGGCCGACGGTATGCTCGGAGATGAACGCGATGCCCATGCCCGCCATCACCGCCTGCTTGATAGTCTCGTTGCCGGTCATCTCGAATACCGCGCTCGGCGTGAAGCCGACGTCGCTGAAGTAGCGCTCCATCGCGGTTCGCGTGCCGGAGCCGAGTTCGCGGATGAGGAAGGTCTCGCCTTCCAGATCCGAGGGCTCGAGCCGCTTCCGGTCGGCGAGCGGGTGGTCCTCCGCCGCGATGATGACGAGCGGATGCGGCGCGAACGACTGGGCGACGGTGGGAAATTCGGACGGCGGGCGTCCCATGATGGCGAGGTCGATCTCGTTGTTGGCCAGTTGGCTGACAATGACCTCGCGGTTGTGCACGCCGAGGCGGATCTCGACGCCCGGATGCGCGGCGCGGAACTCGGCCAGCACGCGCGGCGCGAAGTACTTGGCGGTGGATACGACGCCGATGCGCAGCTCGCCGCCCTTGACGCCCTTCATCGCCGCCAGCGACTCCTCGGCTTCGCGCAACTGCAGCGCGACCAGCCGGGCGTGGCGCGCCACTTCCTCGCCGGCCGCCGTGAGAAAGATCTTCTTGCCGATCTGCTCGGTGAGCGGCAGACCGACCATGTCTTCCAGCTGCTTGACCTGCATGGAGACGGCGGGCTGCGTCAGATGCAGTTCCTCCGCTGCGCGCGAAAAGGAAAGATGCCGGCCAACCGCTTCGAACACCCGCAGCTGACGCAGTGTCACGTTTTTCATCGAACCGCCCGGATCATCTGTTCCCCACGCTGCCGCAGCGGCGACAAGAGGTCGCCCGCATCTGCTCGGCATCTTATCACCGCCATAAAAAACCATGAATTCACGGCAGGCGCTTACAGGCTTATCCTGCGCGGCATGCTCAACGCACTCATCTTCGACGTCGACGGCACGCTGGCGGACACCGAGCGCGACGGCCATCGCGTCGCCTTCAACGCCGCATTCCGCGAGGCCGGCCTGCCCTGGAACTGGGACGTGCCGACTTACGGCGAGCTGCTCGCCGTCTCCGGCGGCAAGGAGCGCTTGGCGCACTACGCGCGGCTGGTGGCGCCGGATCTGGCCGCGCGTCCCGACTTCGACGCCTTCCTGCGCAAGCTGCACACGCTGAAGACCGGCCACTACGTGCGGCTGGTCGCGAGCGGCGCCGTGGAGCTGCGGCCCGGCGTCGCCAACCTGATCCGCGAAGCCCGCCGGGCCGGGCTCAAGCTCGCCATCGCCACGACGACCTCGCCCGAGAACGTCAGCGCCCTGCTGCGCGCCTCGCTGGCGCACGACGCCGAGAAGTGGTTCGACGTCATCGGCGCCGGCGACATCGTCGCCGCGAAGAAGCCGGCGCCGGACATCTATGTCTGGGTGCTCGAACGGCTCGGCGTCCCGGCGGCCGAATGCATCGCCATCGAAGACACGGCGAACGGCGTCAAAGCGGCGTGCGGCGCGGGCATCCCGACTCTGGTCACCGAAAACGACTACACGCGCGGCCAGGATTTTTCGGGCGCCGTGGCAGTGCTTTCCGACCTCTGCGCCACCATTCTGGCCGAAGTCGAAGTGCTGCATAGGACTTATAGTCCTCATCACTAAATCTGAATGTTCTTTATGGTCACCCGCCTCTAGTATTCGTGTCGTACAGAGCGGACCCCAAGGAGAACCAGATGGACCAATCGAATCGTTACGCCGACCTGAGCCTCAACGAAGAGGATCTCATCAAGGGCGGCAAGCACATCCTGTGCGCCTACAAGATGAAGCCCAAGGCCGGCACCGGCTATCTCGCCGGCGCCGCCCACTTCGCCGCCGAGTCCTCGACCGGCACCAACGTCGAAGTGTCGACCACCGACGAATTCACCAAGGGCGTCGATGCGCTCGTCTATTACATCGACGAGGCCAGCGAAGAGATGCGCATCGCGTATCCGCTCGACCTGTTCGACCGCAACATCACCGACGGCCGCATGATGATGGTCTCGTTCCTGACCCTGACCATCGGCAACAACCAGGGCATGGGCGACATCGAGTACGCCAAGATGTACGACTTCTACGTGCCGCGCCGCGCCGTCGAACTGTTCGACGGCCCCGCCAAGGACATCGCGGATCTGTGGCGCATCCTCGGCCGCCCCGTCGTCGACGGCGGCTACATCGCCGGCACGATCATCAAGCCCAAGCTCGGCCTGCGTCCCGAGCCCTTCGCCAAGGCGGCCTACGAGTTCTGGCTCGGCGGCGATTTCATCAAGAACGACGAGCCGCAGGGCAACCAGGTGTTCTCGCCGCTGCGCAAGACCATCCCGCTCGTCTATGACGCGATGAAGCGCGCCATGGACGAGACCGGCGAAGCCAAGCTGTTCTCCGCCAACATCACCGCCGACGACCACAACGAGATGATCGCCCGCGGCGAGTTCATCCTCTCCACCTTCGGTCCCGACGCGGACAAGGTCGCCTTCCTGGTGGACGGCTACGTCGGCGGACCCGGCATGATCACCACGGCGCGCCGCTGGTTCCCCAACCAGTACCTGCACTACCACCGCGCCGGCCACGGCGCCATCACCTCGCCGTCGGCCAAGCGCGGCTACACTGCCTACGTGCTGGCCAAGATGGCGCGCCTGCAAGGCGCCTCCGGGATTCACGTCGGCACGATGGGCTACGGCAAGATGGAAGGCGCCAAGGACGACCGCGCCATCGCCTACATCATCGAGCGCGACGAGTACCAGGGCCCCGCCTACAACCAGAAGTGGTACGGCATGAAGCCGACCACGCCGATCATCTCCGGCGGCATGAACGCGCTGCGCCTGCCCGGCTTCTTCGAGAACCTCGGCCACGGCAACGTCATCAACACCGCCGGCGGCGGCTCCTACGGCCACATCGACTCCCCGGCCGCGGGCGCCAAGTCGCTGCGCCAGGCCTACGAGTGCTGGAAGGCCGGCGCCGACCCGATCGAATGGGCCAAGCAGCACCGCGAATTCGCGCGCGCCTTCGACTCCTTCCCGCAGGACGCCGACAAGCTGTATCCGGGCTGGCGCGACAAGCTCAGCACCCACCGCTAAGGCGGGCGCACGCCGCAGCACGAGACGCCCCCGCCTGCCGGGGGCGTTTTTCTTCCGGGCACGAGTCCGGAAAGGAGAGATCATGACCGAGACCCAGCAGTACCGCGTTCGCCGGGAGCCGTACTACCAGCCGCAGGCCGGCGAGGTCGCGCTGTACCAGGCGGCCTACGCCGCCCGCCTGCCGGTGATGCTCAAGTGGCCGACCGGCTGCGGCAAGTCGCGCTTCGTCGAGTACATGGCCTGGAAGCTCGACAAGCCGCTGATCACCGTCGCCTGCAACGAAGACATGACGGCGTCCGACCTGGTCGGCCGCTACCTGCTCGACGCCGGCGGCACGCGCTGGCTCGACGGCCCGCTGACCACCGCCGCGCGCATCGGCGCCATCTGCTATCTCGACGAGATCGTCGAGGCGCGCCAGGACACCACCGTCGTCATCCACCCATTGACCGACCACCGCCGCACGCTGCCACTCGACAAGAAGGGCGAGCTCGTCGAGGCGCATCCCGACTTCCAGCTCGTCATCTCCTACAACCCGGGCTACCAGAGCCTGATGAAGGACCTCAAGCAGTCGACCAAGCAGCGCTTCGCCGCCTTCGATTTCGACTATCCCGCGGCCGCGCTCGAGACGTCGATCGTCGCGCGCGAAACGGGCATCGACGAAGCGCTCGCGGCGAAGCTGGTGCAGGTCGGCGCGACGGCCCGCAACCTCAAGGGTCACGTCCTCGACGAAGGCGTGTCGACCCGGCTGCTGGTCTATGCGGCGAAGCTCGTCAAGCACGGCGTCGCCGTGCGCGACGCCTGCCGCATGGCGATGGTGCGGCCGATCGCCGACGACGCCGACGTTCGCGAAACGCTCGACCACGCCATCGACGCCACCTTCGCCTGAAATTCCCGCCATGCCTGCCGTTCCGGCAATCGCCACGCGAGATCCGCGCATCGAGGCGTGGTGGCAGGCGCTCGATTGCGGCTTTCCGCAGGCCGCCGAAGTCTTCGCCGAATGCGCGCAGTCCGCGGCCGGACGCTTGTCGGCAATCGAACTGGACGCCTACATCGAGGCCGCCCGCTTCCTCGGCAGGATGGGACGCGGCCCCGAGCCGCTGCTGGCCTTCCTCGAGGAATGGCCCGAGGTCACGGCGGAGATCGGCGCCGCGGCGCTGGCGCCGGTGATGGACCTCGTGCGGGCGATGCAGAAGTCGCCCAACAGCGCGGCGATCACGCCCTTCCTGCAGACGCTCGGCGCCGTCGCGCGCCGCCTGCAGTCGCTCGACCAGCTGCGCTTCTATCTCGACGTCGCACGCGACCTGATGGTCCGCACGACGACGTCGATCCACGGCCACCAGGCGACCTTCGCGAGCCCCGCGCTGCCCGAATTCTTCCGCGAGGCTCCGGCGCTGCTCGGCATGCTCTCCCTCGGCGGCGTGCGCAACTGGATCGAATACGGCATCCGCAACCATGCCAGGCATCCCGAACACCAGGCCGACTATTTCGGCCTGCGCACTCCGGACAGCCGCGCCGTGGCCCAGCGCGAGCGCCACGGTACGCTCTTCGCCGACGTCGAGCGCAAGCTCGAGCTGACGCTGCGCGCCTTGTGGCGCGACAGCGAGCAGTTGGTGCCCTACTCCAACGCCTACCACGAGCTGCGCCAGATCGTCCCCTATTACGACAAGCTCGGCCTGCGGCTGCCCGACGTGCTCGACGAGCGCAACGGCGTGAATGGACTCGACCGCTACCGCGCGGTGCTGGCGCACATGGCCGGCCATCGCCGCTGGTCGGAGGCCCAGGTCGCCGACAACTGGAGCCCCTTCCAGCGCATGGCCGTCGAGTTCTTCGAAGACGCCCGCATCGATGCGCTGGTGATGCGCGAATACCCCGGCATGGCGCGCATCCTGCTCGCGCTGCACCCGCGGCCGGCGGAGGACGCCTGCGATCCCGAAACGACCTCGTGCCTGCGCCATCGCCTGGCGATGCTGTCGCGCGCCTTTCTCGATGCCGGCCACGGCTATCGCGATCCCCTGCTGCTCGAGTTCGCCGCCGAGTTTCGCGCGCGGCTGGCCGCCGGCCCATCGAGCACGCGCGAGATCGCCGAACTGGCCCTCGCCTACGTGTCCCGCAGCCGCCGCCCCAGCGACCAGTTCGCCAGGATCCACTTCGACGATACCGAGATCGACTATCGCGACGACAACCGGCAGCTGTGGCAATTCATCGAGGAAGGCGACGAGGAGGCGGCGTTCGACGCGGCGCGCACGCCGATGCCGAACGACGAGCCGCACGGCCTGCCGCCGCGGCACTACCGCGAGTGGGACGCCGCCAGCGGCGGCTACCAGCCCGACTGGGCGAGCGTCTACGAAGGACTGAATCCTCCCGGCAATGCGCGCGCCATCGACGAAGTGCTGCAGAAGCACGCGGCGCTCGCCAAGCGCCTCAAGCGGCTGCTGGACATGCTCAAGCCGCAGGAACGCACGCGCGTCCGCTACCAGGAAGAAGGCTCCGACCTCGACCTCGACATCGCGCTGCGCTCGCTGATCGACCTCAAGTGCGGCGCCCATCCCGATCCGCGCATCAACTTCAGCCATCGCACCTCGGGCCGCAACATTAGCGTCATGCTGCTGCTCGATCTCTCGGAATCGCTGAACCAGAAGCTGCCGGCCACCGGCCAGACGGTGCTCGAACTCAGTCGGGAAGCGGTCGCGCTGCTCGCCTGGGTGATCGAATGCCTCGGCGATCCGTGCGCCATCGCCGGCTTCAATTCGAACACGCGCCACGAGGTGCGCTACTACCATCTCAAGGGCTTCTCCGAGCGCTGGGGCGACGAGGTCAAGGCGCGGCTCGCCGCGATGGCCGCGGGATGGTCGACGCGCATGGGCGCCGCGCTGCGGCACGCCGGCCACTACCTCGAGCGGCGCCAGGCCGACAAGCGCATCGTGCTGCTGCTGACGGACGGCGAGCCGGCCGACATCGACGTCGAGGATACGTCCTACCTGCGCGCCGATACCCGCAAGGCCGTCGAGGAGTTGGCGGCGCGCGGCATCACCGTGTTCTGCCTGAGCCTCGATCCGCGCGCCGACGACTATGTACGCGAGATATTCGGCCGCAATTGGCAGGTGCTCGACCGCATCGAGAGGCTGCCGGAAGCCCTGCCGCAACTGTACTTGCGCATGACGCGCTGACCCCGAAACGCTCTTATTCCTATGATAAGAAAAAGTGAATGGCGCTTATGGATCGCAGGGGGTACAGTCGATCCCGTCGGTTCGGGAAATCCCGGACTCGCACTTCTCCACTCCCTCTGGCGATTTGCCAGATTTGCCCCGCCCCGCAAGGGGCGGGGAATTTTCTCGGGAGGCGGAAGACGGCTGCGGCGGAGAAGGAGACCCGAAAATGCATGATGGACGCACGACGCTGACGCAATTCATCATCGAGGAGCAGCGGCGCGTCAAGGGCGCCACCGGAGACTTCTCCGCTCTCCTCAACGATGTCGCCACAGCCTGCAAATCGATCGCCCACGCGGTGTCGCGCGGCTGCCTCGGCTCCGGGTCCGACGATCCGCAGATCTTCCTCGAGCGGGCCGCCCACGAGTACATCGTCAACTCCAACATCTGGACCGGACGCCTCGGCGGCATGGCCTCCGAGGACGATCCGGACATCAAGGCGATCCCGGTGCGCTATCCGCGCGGCAAGTACCTGCTGGTGTTCGACCCGTTGAACGGCTCGGGCAATCTCGACATCAATTTCATGACCGGCACCATCTTCTCGGTGCTGCGCGCGCCGGCCGGCAAGAAGGACGTCGCGGCGGCCGACTTCCTGCAGCCGGGCAACAAGATCGCGGCGGCCGGCTTCGTGCTCTACGGCGCCTCGACGCGCCTGGTGCTGACGACGGGCAACGGCGTCAACGGCTTCATGCTCGACAACGAGATCGGCGAGTTCGTGCTGACCCACAAGAACATCACGATTCCCGAGGAAGCCAATACCTTCGCCATCAACGCCTCGAACGAGCGCTTCTGGGAGCCGCCGGTGCGCCGCTACGTCGAGGAATGCCTCGCCGGCAAGACGGGTCCGCGCGGCCGCGATTTCGGCATGCGCTGGGTCGCCTCGCTGATCGCCGAGGCCTACCGCGTGCTCACGCGCGGCGGCGTGTTCCTCTATCCGGTGGACGAAAAGACGCGCAGCCAGGGCGGCCGCCTCGGACTCATCTACGAGGCCAATCCGGTCGCCTACATCATCGAGCAGGCAGGCGGCGGCGCCATCACCGGCCGCAACCGCATCCTGGACGTCGTCCCCACCGAGCTGCACCAGCGCGCCCCGTTCATCTTCGGTTCGAAGAGCGAAGTCGACCGCCTCTACGATTACCATAAGGAATACGTCGAAGGCCGCGATCACGAGTCCTACAACCTGCCGCTGTTCAGCAACCGTTCGTTGTTCCGCACCGAATAAACAACATTCCGCCCAGGAGCGCCCCAATGTCGGTCAAGCACCCCGTCATCGCCATCACCGGTTCCTCAGGCGCCGGCACGTCAACGGTCACCAAGACCTTCCAGCACATCTTCCGCCGCGAGCAGGTCACGGCGGCGATCGTCGAGGGCGACTCCTTCCATCGCTACGATCGCAAGGCGATGAAGGAAGCGGTGGCGGTCGCCGGCAAGGAAGGCAACAGCAACTTCTCGCACTTCGGCCCGGACGCCAACCTGCTGGAGGAACTCGAATCGCTGTTCAAGACCTACGGCGAAACCGGCACCGGCCGCCGCCGCTACTACCTGCACAACGAGGAAGAGGCCGCGCCCTACAAGCAGGAGCCGGGCACCTTCACGCCGTGGGCCGACATCCCCTCCGGCACCGACGTGCTGTTCTATGAAGGCCTGCACGGCGCGGCCGTCACCGACAAGGTCAACGTCGCGCAGCACGCCGACCTGCTGATCGGCGTGGTGCCGATCATCAACCTCGAGTGGACGCAGAAGCTGCACCGCGACAAGAAGGCGCGCGGCTATTCGACCGAAGCGGTCGTCGATACCATCCTGCGCCGCATGCCGGACTACGTGAACTACATCTGCCCGCAGTTCTCGCAGACGCACGTCAATTTCCAGCGCGTGCCGACCGTCGACACCTCGAATCCCTTCGTCACGCGCGACATCCCGTCCGCCGACGAGAGCTTCGTCATCATCCGCTTCGCCAACCCGAAGGGCATCGACTTCCCCTACCTGCTGTCGATGATCCACGATGCGTTCATGTCGCGCCCGAACAGCATCGTCATCCCGGGCGGCAAGATGGAACTGGCGATGCAGCTGATCTTCACGCCGATGATCCTGCGCCTGATGGAGAACCGCCGCCGCGCCATGTCGATTTGAGGCCGGGAAAGCCCTGCCCGGCGCGCGGCCGCACTCCCGCAGCAACATCAACGATTTACCCATTAGCCCTGGATTAACCGATAATCAGCGGTTTTTCCGGGATCGATACCCGAGGAAGCCTCATGACTGCCACTTTCAGCGATTTCGAGCCGCCCATGTTCAACAACCTGACGAGCGCCATCCGCGCCCTGGCGATGGACGCCGTGCAGAAGGCCAATTCCGGCCATCCGGGCGCGCCGATGGGCATGGCCGAGATCGCCGAAGTGCTGTGGAACCACCACATGAGGCACAACCCGGGCAACCCGAAGTGGGCCGACCGCGACCGCTTCGTGCTGTCCAACGGCCACGGCTCGATGCTGATCTACGCGCTGCTGCACCTGACCGGCTACGACGTCACCATCGACGACCTCAAGAACTTCCGCCAGTTGCACAGCAAGACGCCGGGCCATCCCGAGTACGGTTACACCCCCGGCGTCGAGACCACCACCGGCCCGCTGGGCCAGGGCATCACCAACGCGGTCGGCATGGCGATGGCGGAGAAGCTGCTCGCGGCGGAGTTCAACAAGCCGGGCCACGAGATCGTCGATCACCGCACCTGGGTATTCCTCGGCGACGGCTGCCTGATGGAAGGCATTTCCCACGAGGCCTGCGCGCTCGCCGGCACCTGGGGCCTGGGCAAGCTGACCGCCTTCTGGGACGATAACGGCATTTCCATCGACGGCCACGTCGAAGGCTGGTTCACCGACGACACGCCGAAGCGCTTCGAAGCCTACGGCTGGCACGTCGTGCCGAACGTCAACGGCCACGATCCCGAAGCGCTGCACAAGGCGATCGAAGAGGCCAAGAAGGTCGCCGACAAGCCTTCGCTGATCTGCTGCAAGACCATCATCGGCGCCGGCTCGCCCAACAAGCAGGGCACTCACGACGTGCACGGCGCGCCGCTCGGCGACGCCGAGATCGCGCAAGTGCGCCCGCACATCGGCTGGAACTTCGGCCCGTTCGAGATTCCGAAGGAGGTCTACGAAGCCTGGGACGCCAAGAAGAAGGGCGCCGACTGGGAAGCCACCTGGAACAAGAAGTTCGAGCACTACGCCAAGGCCTATCCGAAGGAAGCCGCGGAGTTCAAGCGCCGCATGGCGCACGAGCTGCCGGCCAGCTGGGCCGAGCACGCCAAGAAGGCGATCGAGGCCATCAACGCCAAGGCCGAGACCGTCGCCACGCGCAAGGCGTCGCAGATCGCCATCAACGCGCTGGCGCCGGCGCTGCCCGAATTCGTCGGCGGCTCGGCCGACCTCACCGGCTCGAACCTGACCAACTGGACCGGCTGCAAGCACGTCTCCGGCAAGACGCCCGGCAACTACATCTCCTACGGCGTGCGCGAGTTCGGCATGTCGCACATCATGAACGGCATGGCGCTGCACGGCGGCATCCTGCCGTTCGGCGGCACCTTCCTGATGTTCTCCGAATACGCGCGCAACGCCCTGCGCATGTCGGCGCTGATGAAGCAGCGCGTGATCTACGTGTTCACCCACGACTCCATCGGCCTCGGCGAGTACGGCCCGACGCACCAGCCGGTCGAGCAGACCGCCACGCTGCGCATGATCCCGAACATGGATGTCTGGCGCCCCTGCGATACCGTCGAGACCATGGTGGCCTGGACCAGCGCGGTCGAGAAGACGGACGGCCCGACGTCGTTCGCGCTGTCGCGCCAGAACCTGCCCTTCGTCGCGCGCGACGCCGCCACGATCGAAAACATCAAGCGCGGCGGTTACGTGATCTCCGAGGCCAAGGGCAAGCCTGCGGCGGTGATCCTCGCCACCGGCTCCGAAGTCGACCTGGCGCTGAAGGCGCAGGCCGAACTGGCGCAGAAGAACGTTCCCGTGCGCGTCGTCTCGATGCCGAGCACCAACGTCTTCGACCGCCAGGACAAGGGCTATCGCGACAGCGTGCTGCCGGCAGGCCTGCCGCGCGTCGCGGTGGAAGCCGGCGTCACGGGCGGCTGGTACAAGTACGTCGGTCTCGACGGCGCGGTGGTCGGCCTCGACCGCTTCGGCGAATCGGCCCCCGCCGGTGTGCTATTCAAGGAATTCGGCTTCACGGTAGCGAACGTCGTGAAGGCGGTGGAATCTATTCTTTAATTTTGTAACTTCGTCTCGGAGCTGACATTATGGCTATCAAAGTAGGCATCAACGGATTCGGCCGCATCGGCCGCATGGTCTTCCGCGCCATCGCGAAGGAAGCCGAGTTCTCGGACATCGAGGTCGTCGGCATCAACGACCTGCTGGAGCCGGATTACCTCGCCTACATGCTCAAGTACGACTCCGTGCACGGCAACTTCAAGGGCGACATCAAGGTCGACGGCAACAGCCTGATCGTCAACGGCAAGAAGATCCGCCTGACCGCCGTCAAGGACCCGGCCGAGCTCAAGTGGGACGACATCGGCGTC
The DNA here is from genome assembly GCA_027310465.1 of Rhodocyclaceae bacterium. Lineage (GTDB taxonomy): Bacteria > Pseudomonadota > Gammaproteobacteria > Burkholderiales > Rhodocyclaceae > Nitricoxidireducens. The sequence continues at coordinate 8,547 of DAIDAU010000032.1, read as the reverse complement.
GACGTCTGCGTCGAATCCACCGGCCTGTTCCTGACCAAGGAAACCTGCGAGAAGCACCTCGCCGCCGGCGCCAAGAAGGTCGTGCAGTCGGCTCCCTCGAAGGACGACACGCCGATGTTCGTCTATGGCGTAAACCATGCCAAGTACGCCGGCGAGAAGATCGTCTCCGCCGCTTCCTGCACCACCAACTGCCTGGCGCCCGTCGCCAAGGTGCTGAACGACACCTGGGGCATCAAGCGCGGCCTGATGACCACGGTGCACGCCGCCACCGCCACGCAGAAGACCGTCGACGGCCCGTCCAACAAGGACTGGCGCGGCGGCCGCGGCATCCTCGAGAACATCATCCCGTCCTCGACCGGCGCCGCCAAGGCCGTCGGCAAGGTGATCCCCGAGCTCAACAAGAAGCTCACCGGCATGGCCTTCCGCGTGCCGACCTCGGACGTCTCCGTGGTCGACCTCACCGTCGAGCTCAACAAGGACGCCAGCTACGAGGACATCTGCAAGGCCATGAAGGCCGCGTCCGAAGGCGCGCTCAAGGGCGTGCTCGGCTACACGGAAGAGAAGGTCGTCGCCACCGACTTCCGCGGCTGCCCGACGCCGTCGATCTTCGACGCCGAAGCCGGCATCGCGCTGGACGGCACCTTCGTCAAGGTCGTCTCCTGGTACGACAACGAGTACGGCTACACTTGCAACATGCTGCGCTTCGTCAAGCACGTCGCCGCCAAGTAAGAGATCGGCAATCCAACCGCCGCGCCTTCGGGTGGCGGCGGTTCAGTGGCCGATTTCCCCCATTCCCCCGGAGACAAGAACATGACTTTCAAGCGTCTCGCCGATTTCGATCTCAAGGGCAAGCGCGTCTTCATCCGCGCCGACCTCAACGTGCCCGTCAAGGACGGCAAGGTCACTTCCGACGCCCGCATCACCGCTTCCATGCCGACCATAGCCCACTGCCTCAAGGCGGGCGCCAAGGTGATGGTCACCTCGCACCTCGGCCGTCCCGAGGAGGGCGTATTCACCGAAGAGAACTCCCTCAAGCCCGTCGCCGACGTGATGTCCCAGAAGCTCGGCAAGCCGGTGCGCGTCATCCGCGACTGGGTCGACGGCGGCTTCGCCGTCGAAGCCGGCGAAGTCGTGCTGCTCGAGAACTGCCGCTTCAACAAGGGCGAGAAGAAGAACGTCGAGGCGACGGCGAAGAAGTACGCCGCGCTGTGCGACCTGTTCGTGATGGATGCCTTCGGCACCGCCCACCGCGCCGAGGCCTCGACCTACGGCGTCGCCCAGTTCGCGCCTGCGGCCTGCGCGGGCCTCTTGGTCGCCGAGGAACTCGAAGCGCTGCACAAGGCGCTCGCCAACCCGGCGCGCCCGATGGTCGCGATCGTCGGGGGCTCCAAGGTCTCCACCAAGCTGACGGTGCTCGAGTCGCTGTCCGAGAAGGTCGACCAGATGGTGGTCGGCGGCGGCATCGCCAACACCTTCCTCAAGGCGTCCGGCAAGAACGTCGGCAAGTCGCTCTGCGAGAATGATCTCGTCCCGACCGCCCAGGCGCTGATGGAGAAGATGAGCCAGCGCGGCGCGACGATCCCGATCGCCGTCGACGTCGTCTGCGGCAAGAAATTCGACGCCGCCGAGCCCGCCGTGCTCAAGGACGCCGGCGCCGTGGCCGACGACGACATGATCTTCGACATCGGCCCGAAGTCGGCGCAGCAGCTCGTCGACATCATCATGAAGGCCGGCACCGTGGTCTGGAACGGCCCGGTCGGCGTATTCGAGTTCGACCAGTTCGGCGCCGGCACCAAGGCCATCGCCAAGGCCATCGCCGAGACCAAGGCGTTCACCCTGGCCGGCGGCGGCGACACCATCGCCGCGATCCAGAAATACGACATCTACGACAAGGTGTCCTACATCTCGACGGCAGGCGGCGCCTTCCTCGAATACCTCGAAGGCAAGGTGCTTCCGGCGGTCGCAATGCTGGAACAGCGCGCCAAGGGCTGACCCACTCTTTTCAGGGCCGCGCATTGCGGCCCTTCTGGTCCCTATCGCTCATGCACCGCTTTACCAAGATCGTCGCCACGCTCGGGCCCTCCTCGACCGCACCGCAGGTTCTCGCGGACCTGGTCGCCGCCGGCATCGATGTCGTGCGCTTGAACTTCTCCCACGGCACCGCCGCCGACCATCGCGCGCGCCTCGACGGACTGCGCGAGGCGATGCGCCGCCACAGCCGCACCGTCGGCGTCATGGCCGACCTGCAGGGGCCGAAGATCCGCGTCGGCAAGTTCGCCGGCAGCAAGGTGCTGCTGAAGGCCGGCCAGGAATTCATCCTCGACGCCGACTGCCCGCTCGGCGACAACAACCGCGTCGGCCTCGATTATCCGGAGCTCGTCGGCGACGTCGCGCCGGGCGACGTGCTGCTGCTCGACGACGGGCGCATCGTCATGGACGTCAGGGCCATCGAGGGGCGCGAGATCCATTGCATCGTGCGCCACGGCGGCGAGCTGTCGAACAACAAGGGCATCAACAAGCGCGGCGGCGGCCTTTCGGCGCCGGCGCTGACGCACAAGGACATGGAGGACATCAAGACGGCGGCGTCGCTCGACGTCGATTACGTCGCGGTCTCCTTCCCGAAATCCGGCGAGGACATGCGCCAGGCGCGCCAGCTGCTGCGCGAGGCGAACTCCAATGCCATGCTGGTCGCCAAGATCGAGCGCGTCGAGGCGGTCGCGAACCTCGAGGACATCCTCGACGCCTGCGACGGCGTCATGGTGGCGCGCGGCGACCTGGCGGTCGAAGTCGGCGACGCCGCGGTGCCCGCGCTGCAGAAGCGCATCATCCGCACGGCACGCGAATCCAACCGGTTCGTCATCACCGCGACGCAGATGATGGAGTCGATGATCCATTCGCCGGTGCCGACGCGCGCCGAAGTGTCGGACGTCGCCAACGCCGTGCTCGACGGCACCGACGCCGTGATGCTGTCGGCCGAGACGGCCGCCGGCGAATATCCGGTCGAGACCGTCGAGGCGATGGCGCGCATCTGCCTCGAGGCCGAGAAGTCGATGGACGTCTCGCTCGACACGCATTTCCTCAACCGGGTGTTCACGCGCATCGACCAGTCGGTCGCCATGGCGGCGCTGTTCACCGCCTATCACCTGAAGGTGAAGGCGATCGCGGCGCTGACGCAGTCGGGCTCGACCGCGCTGTGGATGAGCCGGCTCACCAGCGGCGTGCCGATCTACGCCTTGACGCCGGAGATCAGCACGCGCTACAAGTGCAGCGTCTTCCGCGGCGTCACGCCCTTGCTGACCGGCGAAAACGGCCATAATCGCGACGAGATGCTGCGCGAGGCCGAGTCCGAACTGATCCGCGCCGGCGCCGTCGTGCCGGGCGACCTGATCGTGCTCACCATCGGCGAGCCGATCGGCCAGCCCGGCGGCACCAATACCCTGAAGCTCGTGAAGGTCGGCGAGCATCGGCCCACCCGCTAATCAAAGGAGAATCTTCATGCCCCTCGTTTCGATGCGACAGTTGCTCGATCACGCCGCCGAAAACGGCTACGGCCTGCCGGCGTTCAACGTCAACAATCTCGAGCAGATCCAGGCCATCATGGAAGCCGCCGAGGAAACCAACAGCCCGGTGATCATGCAGGGCTCGGCGGGGGCGCGCAAATACGCCGGCGAAGCCTACCTGCGCCACCTGATCGAGGCCGCCATCGAGACGCATCCGGACATCCCGATCGTGATGCACCAGGACCACGGCGCCAGCCCGGCGGTCTGCATCCAGTCGATGCGTTCGGGCTTCTCCTCGGTGATGATGGACGGCTCGCTGATGGAAGACGCGAAGACGCCCTCCTCCTTCAAGTACAACGTCGACGTCACCCGGCACGTCGTCGACATCGCCCACGCCATCGGCGTCTCCGTCGAGGGCGAACTCGGTTGCCTGGGCTCGCTCGAAACCGGCAAGGGCGAGAAGGAAGACGGCCACGGCGCCGAAGGGACGCTGTCGCACGACCAGCTGCTGACCGATCCCAACGAGGCCGCCGAGTTCGTCAAGGCCACCGGCGTGGACGCCCTGGCCATCGCCATCGGCACCAGCCACGGCGCCTACAAGTTCACCCGGCCGCCCACGGGCGCCGTGCTGCGCATCGACCGCATCAAGGAAATCCACGCCCGCATCCCCAACACGCACCTGGTCATGCACGGCTCCTCCAGCGTGCCGCAGGACTGGCTCAAGATCATCAACGAGAACGGCGGCGACATGGGCGCGACCTACGGCGTGCCGGTCGAGGAGATCGTCGAGGGCATCAAGCACGGCGTGCGCAAGGTGAATATCGACACCGACCTGCGCATGGCTTCCACCGGCGCCATCCGCCAGTTCATGAACAAGGACCGCAAGAACTTCGACCCGCGCAAGTACCTGGCCGAAGCGCGCAAGGCGATGAAGGAGATCTGCAAGGCCCGCTACGAGGCCTTCGGCTGCGCCGGCCAGGCCTCCAAGATCAAGGCGGTGGCCCTGGAAAGCATGGCCAACCGCTACAAGAAGGGCGAACTGAACGCGATCGTCAAGTAAGCGCCGCGGAGTTCGCAGGAACGAAGCCGCCCGGCGTCTGCCGGGCGGCTTTTTTTGGCGACAAGTTCCAGCGCGCGCTTCATGGCGGCATGAGATTGCCCCGATACCCACGACAGCGGGAAGCCTGCGATAATCCGCGCTTCATCGACATCCGGACAGGCGCCAGAGGCCTTCCCGCCACCATGGACATCCGTTCCCACACCTTCGACCGCATCCGGCGCTTCTTCGGCACCGGCCTCGACATCGTCGAATACGTCGGCCTGCTGGTCATCGCCTTCGCGACGACGGGGGCCATGTACCACGAAGTGTCGGCCATGTTCGACGCCAAGTGGGTGGCGCTGGCCGACCTCCTGCTGATGTTCCTCTACCTCGAGGTGCTGGCGATGATTGGCCAGTACTTCAAGGCCGGCCACCTGCCGGTTCGCTATCCCCTCTACATCGCCATGGTGGCGCTTGCGCGTTACCTGGTGCTGGATTTAAAAGAATTGACGGAGATCCGCATGCTGGCCGTGGCCGCCGCGATCCTGCTGATCACGCTCGGCGTGCTGATCATCCGTTTCGGCCACGTGCGCTTTCCCTACGAGGAAGACGCCGCCCGGACCGGCCATAAACCTTACGTTCGTCAGTAGCCAAGCACCATGAATCCTCCTCTTTTCGAGTCCTCCATTGCGAGCCTGCCGCTGATCGCGCGCGGCAAGGTGCGCGACATCTACGCGGTCGGCGACGACAAGATGCTGATCGTCACCTCCGATCGCCTTTCCGCGTTCGACGTGATCCTGCCCGATCCCATCCCGGGCAAGGGCGAGGTGCTCACCGAAGTCGCCGATTTCTGGTTCGGCAAGCTCGCGCACGCGATCCCCAACCAGCTCACCGGCATCGATCCCGAATCCGTGGTCGCCGACGAGGCCGAGCGCGCCCAGGTGCGCGGCCGCTCGCTGGTGGTCAAGCGCCTGAAGCCGCTGCCGATCGAGGCCGTGGTGCGCGGCTACCTGATCGGCTCGGGCTGGAAGGATTACCAGGCGACCGGCAAGGTCTGCGGCATCGACTTGCCGCCCGGCCTCAAGCTCGCCCAGCAGCTTCCCGAAGCCATCTTCACGCCGGCCACCAAGGCCGAGATGGGCGAGCACGACGAGAACATCGACTACGCGACCGTCGAGAAGCTGGTCGGCGCGGAACTCGCCCGCCAGGTCAAGGACGTCGCGCTGCGCCTCTACAAGGAAGCCGCCGGCTTCGCCCGCGTGCGCGGCATCATCATCGCCGACACCAAGTTCGAGTTCGGCCTCGACGCACAGGGCCGCCTGCACCTCATCGACGAGGTGCTGACGCCCGATTCCTCGCGCTTCTGGCCGGCCGACCAGTACCAGGTCGGCATCAGCCCGCCGTCGTTCGACAAGCAGTTCGTGCGCGACTACCTCGAGACGCTCGACTGGAACAAGCAGGCGCCCGGCCCGCGGCTGCCGCCGGAAATCATCGAGAAGACCGGCGCCAAGTACCGCGAAGCGCTGTATCGCCTCACCGGCACCATGCTGACCTGATCGTCCGGCCCGTTCCCGGGCCGAACCACCGTGCGGATATGCGATCCAACTCGCAGGATCGCATCCGAGAAAGGAGTGGTTCATGGACAATCTGCTCAACAACCTGGAACGCCACTTCACGCTTCCCGAAGTGGCCGAGGTGCCGCTGCTGCGGCCGCTCGACTGGGTCGCGGCGGGCTGGAACGACATGCGCAGCGCCCCGGCCGTCAGCCTGACGTACGGGCTGGTGATCACCGGCGCATTGGCGTTGATCCTGTCGTACGCCGCCAGCCGGCCTTATCTGTTCACGGCCGCGGTTTCCGGCTTCCTGCTGATCGGCCCCTTCCTCGCCGTGGGCTTGTATGAAGTGGCCCGGCGCATCGACGCCGGGCGGGTGCCGACGCTCAAGGACGTGGCGGCCGGCTGGCAGCGCAATTCCTCGTCGGTCGGTCTCTTCGGCCTGATGCTTGCCGTCGTCGCCATCGGCTGGGAGCGCCTGTCGGCCATCCTCTTCGCCATGCTCTACGACGGCCACGTGCCGGACCTCTCGCGCTTCATGAGCGAGGTGTTCCTCTCCGGCGACTACCCGCGCCTGGTCGTCATGTACTTCATCGCCGGCGGCCTGCTGGCGGCCCTGGTGTTCGCGGTCGCCGCCGTCTCGCTGCCGATGATGGTGGATCGCGACACCGACATGGTCACCGCCATGATGGCCAGCATCAAGGCCGTGGCCGCCAACGCGGCGCCGATGGCGCTGTGGGCGGCGCTGATCGTGTTCTTCAGCGCGATCGGCTTCTTCACCTTCCTGGTCGGCATGGTGTTCATCATGCCGACGCTCGCCTACGCCACCTGGCACGCCTACAAGAGCCTGATCAAATAGGCGGCACTCGAGACGGCCCCGCCCGCGGGGCCGTCTCTTTTCATGCATGCGCGATGGCCCGATAGGGCAAAATCACGCTTTTCCCGATTCGATCCCGTATGAACCCACTGCTCGATTTTTCCGGACTGCCGCGTTTCGACGGCATCCAGCCCGAACACGTCGCCCCCGCCGTCACGCAACTGCTCGCCGAGAACCGCGCCCTGGTGGAGCGCATCGCCGCGCCCGAAACGCCGGCGAGCTGGGACGGCTTCGCCCAGCCGCTGATCGACGCCGGCGAGCGCCTGTCGCGCGCCTGGGGCATCGTCGGCCACCTGCACTCGGTCAACGACGTGCCGGCCTGGCGCGACGCCTACAACGCCATGCTGCCCGAGGTCTCGCGCTTCTACGCCGAGGTGGGGCAGAACCTGGCGCTGTTCCGCAAGTACAAGAAGCTGCGCGAGAGCGACGCATACGAGGCGCTGTCGCCGGCCCGGAAGCGCATCGTCGACAACGAGGTCCGCGACTTCCGCCTCTCCGGCGCCGAGCTGCCCGACGACCAGAAGCCGCGCTTCTAGGAGATCCAGGAGGAGCTGGCTTCGCTCGCCGCCAAGTTCGCCGAGAACCTGCTCGACGCCACCAACGCGCACGCCGAATGGGTGGCGGACGAGGCGGGCCTCGCCGGCCTGCCCGAGGACGCCAGGAACGCGGCACGCGCCGCCGCGCAGAACGACGGTAAGGCCGGCTGGAAATTCACGCTGCACGCGCCCTCCTACATCCCCGTCATGCAGTACGCCGAGGATCGCGAGCTGCGCGCCCGCATGTACCGCGCCTACGCGACGCGCGCCTCGGAGTTCGGCAAGCCCGAGTGGGACAACGGTCCGCTGATCGACCGCATGCTCAAGCTGCGCGCCGAGGAGTCGGCGATGCTCGGCTACCGCAACTTCGCCGAGGTCTCGCTGGTGCCGAAGATGGCGCAGTCGCCGGCCGAGGTGGCGGCCTTCCTGCGCGAGCTGGCGGCGAAGGCGAAGCCCTTCGCCGCGAAGGACATCGCCGAGCTGCGCGAATTCGCGCGCCAGGAGCTCGGCATGGACCCGCTCGAAAGCTGGGACCTCGCCTGGGCCTCGGAAAAGCTCAAGCTCGCGCGCTACGCGTTCTCCGACGACGAGGTCAAGCAATACTTCCCCGAGCCGAAGGTGCTCGCCGGCCTGTTCCGCGTCATCGAAACGCTGTTCGCCGTCACGCTCGAACCCGACCTCGCGCCGGTCTGGCATCCGGCAGTGCGCTTCTTCCGCATCGTGCGCGACGGCCGACTGGTCGGCCAGTTCTACATGGACCTCTACGCGCGCGACACCAAGCGCGGCGGCGCCTGGATGGACGAGGCGATCACGCGCCGGCGCCTCGCGGCCGGCGTGCAGACGCCGGTCGCCTATCTCAACTGCAATTTCCCGGCGCCGGTCGGCGACCGCCCCGCGACGTTCTCGCACGACGACGTGCTGACGCTGTTCCACGAGACCGGCCACGGCCTGCATCACCTGCTGACGCAGGTCGACGAGCTGCCGGTGTCCGGCATCCACGGCGTCGAGTGGGACGCCGTCGAGCTGCCGAGCCAGTTCATGG